>CAYGZI010000071.1:0-14671 GCA_964354245.1 uncultured Planctomycetaceae bacterium | reverse complement strand
CCTTGAGCATTCCCGAGGTCTCGTCGGCTTGGGTGAGGATGCGGTTGACCTTCTGCTCGTTGGTCTTCAGCAAGTCCCCCACCTGGCGCACGACCTGGCCCAGCTCGTCGCTGGTCCGGCCCACCGAGCCGATGGCCCCGGAGAGCCGCTCTTGGAGGTTGGCGATCACCTGGATCGGGTCGGTGGAGGTCATGCCTTTGATGACGGCGCCGTCCTCGATCGGCTCGCGGGGAAGGTCTTTTCGCCCCGAATCGACGAAGTGAATCACGGAATCGCCCAAGAGCGAGGTGGTGATCTTGCAGAGGTCGCTCTTGAGGACCGGCTTGCCGGCCTCGATCCGGGCGGTGACCAGGGCCCCGCCCTCGGGCAGCAGCTCGACGCTTTGGACGCGGCCGATCAGAATGCCGCTCTTCTTGATCGGCGTGTCCTTGCTCACGCCCGTGGCGTCGGGGAAATCGAGGTAGATCGTCTTCCACTGTCCGAAGATCGCCGGGCGCTCGCCGAAGAGGAGCACGAGGATCACGGTGATAATCAAGGTCGCCAGGACCATTACCCCCACGCGGAACTGGATCACGCGGTCGTCCACGGCCTAGCTCCCGTTCTGTTGCCGCATTTCCATGAGCCGCTCGCCGGCTTCGCCCTCGACAAACTGGCGCACGCGGGCGTCGGCCGCGGTGGCGAGCCCTTCGGGAGGGCCGTCGAAAAGGACCTGGGGCTCGCCCGGCCGGAGCCTTGACGTGGGGTAGAGCATCACCGCGCGGTCGGCCACCTTCTGGGCCGTGCGCATGTCGTGGGTGACGACGATGCTGGTGACCGGATGGCGGCGCCGCGTGCTCAGGATCAGCTCGTTGATCACGTCGCCCATGATCGGGTCCAACCCGGTCGTCGGCTCGTCGTAGAGCATCAGCTCGGGCTCGAGGACGAGGGCCCGGGCCAGACCCACGCGCTTGCGCATCCCGCCCGAGAGCTCTGCGGGCTTCTTGCCCAAGACGTCCTCGGGGAGCCCGACCTCGGCCAGCCGGGCCAGGACGATCTGCTGGATTTCCTTCTCGGGGCGGGAGGAGTGCTGGCGCAAGGGGAAGGCGACGTTTTGGGCCACGGTCATGCTGTCGAACAGCGCCGCCTGCTGGAAGAGGAACCCGAGTCGGCGGCGCTCGTGGGTCAGGTCCCTCTCGCTCATCTTGAACAGGTCGCGCCCGGCGAAGTAGACCGTGCCTTGCGAAGGGCGCAAGAGGCCGATGAGCGCCTTCAGCAGCACGGTCTTTCCGCATCCGCTCTCGCCGATGACGGCCACGGTCTGGCCGCGCACGACGCTCAGGTCGATCCGGCGGAGCACCTCCTGCCGGCCGAAACGGACCCCCAGGCGCTCGATCCGCACCAGCGGCTCGGCGGAAGGGTCTGCGTTAGCGGGGGCGCTGACCATAGGGTTCAGATGATCGACGGTCCTTGCGGCCAGAGCATCTGGTAGATCGACTCCAGCACGATTCCCAGCATCAAGTCCAGGAAGAGGATGGTCACAAACGACAGCACGAACGCCTTGGTGGCCGCGCGGCCCACCCCCTCGGCCCCCGGCTCACAATAAAATCCGCGGTGGCAGGCGATCAAGGCGATCGCCGCCCCGAAAAACAGGCTCTTGAAGACCCCGGAGAACAGGTCGAACACGCCCACGAAATCCCGCGAGTTGTTCAGATAGTGGGCGGCGTCGATATCCAGCACGAAGACGCTGTAGACATAGCCTCCAACCACGCCCATGAAGTCGGCCATGATCGTCAGCGTGGGGATCAGGATGAGGCAGCCGAGGAAGCGGGGCACGACGAGGTAATGGATGGGGTTGGCCCCCATGCTGGCCAAGGCGTCGATCTGCTCGGTCACGCGCATGGTCCCCAGCTCGGCGGCCATGGCGCTCCCCACCCGGCCGGCCAGCATCGTGGCCGCCAGCACCGGGCCCAGCTCGCGCACCAACGACATGTTGATCACCGCTCCGAGGCGAGTCTCCATCCCCAGCTTGCGGAACTGGGCGTAGCTCTGCACGGCCAAGACCATGCCGATGAACGTGCCGGTCAAGGCCACCACCGGGAGGCTCATCACCCCGATCTGATAGAAGCTCGGCATGAGCGTCCCGCGGCGAGGCCAGCGGGTCAGAAGCCATTGAAAGGTGCGAAGGCAGAACATCGCCACGCTCCCCAGCCCGGAGACGTAGCTGGTGACCACTTCGCCCAGGTCGGCAATCCAGTCGGCGATGCCGCGGGCCGCCTTGTGGAGGCGACCGTCCGGGGACAAATTTGTTGGTCTTGGAATCGGGCCTGTGGACATCGCGATGCCCCGTAGGGTGTTCTACGCGCGTACCGCCGCTCATTGTTTCTTCGTCGTGCTGAGAATGCGGCTTGAGCCAACCTTGACGGCTGGATTGACTTGGGGGCATGGGAAGACTAGTGGAGGCGGGACCGAAGATGGACGCGGATGTACGCAGATGGGTGAGGTAGCAGAGATTGTGCGTCTTGCCTGCTATGCCCATCTATCTGTGTTCATCTGCGGTTTCCCCCTCCCCAGCCGCACGGTCAGTTATCCACCAGGTCGCGGGAGCGGCGGTAGCCAGGCATCATCCGGCACAGCAGGATCCCGCCGAAGTAGAGCAGACTGAGCGGGCCCGCCAGGAAGGACATGCTGAACGGGTCGGGGGGCGTGAGGATCGCGGCGATCACGAAGATCACCAGGATCGCCACGCGCCAGTACGACAGATAGCCCTGGACCGTGAAGATCCCGATCCGCTCCAGGAAGAGCATCACCAGCGGCAATTGGAAGGCGATCCCGAACCCCAACGGCAACATGAGGAAGAAGCCGAGCCACTCGGTGATCCGCGGGTCGGGCCCAAAGCCAAGCGAGCGGTTGAAGCTGAACAGAAACCCCAGCACCGGCCGGAACACCCCGAAGTAGGCCACACAGACCCCGAGCATGAAGAGTCCAATGCTGAAAGGGAGGTAGATGTGGATGTACTTCTTCTCGTGGGGATACAGGCCCGCCGCCACGAACTGCCAGATCTGGTAGAAGATCCACGGGGCGGCCAGCACCATGCCGACCAAAAGCGATGCCTTCAGCCAGATCATGAAGGGCTCTTGCACGCTGAAGGTCTTGGCCTGCACGCGGGGGTCGCTGGCCGCGCGCCGCCAGAAGTTCAGGGGTATCAGCCCGCTCTCGCCCTCCTTCGGGTCCGGGTTGCCGGGCAACTGGAGGTTCTTGAACTGATCGGGGAACTGCTGCTTGAGCCGGACGACAAGCTCCGTCTTGCTGAAGTACATCTGCTCCGGCAAGTACTTTACGAGGAAGGCAGCGACGCTCTTGTCCGTCGTGTTTTCCTTGAGGAGTTCCTCCGGCAAGTACATTTCCAGGTACTTCTCGACGCTTTTCGGCTGATCGGGGGGCAGGCGTCCCTCCTGTTCGGCGGCCTCCACCGCCTTCTGGAAGTCCTCTTCGGCAACCTTCGTGTAATGCACGACGAGGGCGTTTTTCAGCGGCGCCTTGATCACTTCGACGACGTACCCACCGATGCACAGCCCGACGATCACCCCCGCCACCAACCCCAGGACCGCCCGGAATAGACGGACCCGAAGCTCCTCCAGGTGTTGCCCGAAGGTCATGGTCGAGTCTTGGAAGATGTCTTCGTCGTATTGGCGTGGTGGCATGGTGACTGCCCCAAAATGCGCGGGGGAATCTCTATTTTACACTCCCTGCCGGCGCAAACGAATGCTTGGCGGGGCGGCGTGGGAGGTTTTGCGGGCCTACCCTTGTCTTCATCCTGCATCCGGCATCTCGCGAGCGACCGTCACAGGCATTCCATTGTGAAGTCATAACCTATTGGCGAGAAAAGACTTATAGGATTGTCCGCGGCTTGCCGATGCCTCGAACGGAAGCGGAGCCCGAGAGGCCCAATTTAGCTTCCCTCTGCGACACCCGCACGGTACAATCCCGCCCCTGCTGGAGCGAATCCGAGGACTACGGTCCATGAGAAAGACGCTGAACATCTGGCTCGCGCTGGTCTTGGTGCTCGTTCTGGCGATCGCGCTAGGAAGCTGCAAGGGGCTAAAGGGGCCGAGCTGGCTCCACCCCGGGCCTGCCCCCTATCAACAGAAGCAGGCGGAGCGGTTCGACCCCTACACCGATAACCAGATCGCCCCCGAGGTCGTGGGCGGCCGCCCTCGCGAGTACGCCAACCCCGTGCCTGAGCCGGAGCGTGCCCGGTGGCCTGTGCCGGGCGTGCGGCAGTGACGACGCGGCTGATAGCTGACGGCCGACAGCTTAGTCCCCCCTCTATCGCCGGGGCTCCCTTCTTCGGTATACTCTTGCCGGAGGAGACACCGTGCCCACGAAACCCGAACGCCTGCAGAAGGTCCTGGCAGCGGCCGGGATCGGCAGCCGGCGCCAGGGCGAGGAGTTGATCCGCACGGGCCGGGTCGAGGTGGATCGAACCGTGGTTGCCCAACTGGGGACCACGGTGGATCCCGATCGCCAAGAGATCCGGGTGGACGGCGTTCCACTCCCCCGATCCAAGCTGGTGTATTACGCCGTCCACAAGCCGCGGGGCGTCGTGACGACCCACCGGGACCCTATGGGGCGGCCCCGCGTCATCGACCTGGTCCCGACCGCCGGCCAGCGATTGTTCCCCGTCGGACGGCTCGACTTATACAGCGACGGCCTGATCCTGCTGACCAACGACGGGGAACTGGCCAACCAGTTGACCCACCCGCGCTACGGAGTCGAGAAGACCTACCGGGTGTTGGTCGCCGGGGTGCCGACGCGGGAGGTGCTCCTGAAGCTTCAGCGGGGCGTGCGTCTCGCGGAGGGGCTCGCCCGGGTCCATCACGCCCAGATCAAGAAGCGCCAGCGCCAAAGCGCGATACTGGAGATGTCGCTCCGCGAGGGCCGCAACCGCGAAATCCGCCGCGTCTTGGCCCGGGTGGGACACAAGGTCTTGCGCCTGACGCGGATCGCCGTCGGCCCGGTCCGGCTGGGCAATCTGCCCCCGGGCGCTCATCGCAAACTGACCCACGCCGAGGTGGAGGCCCTGCGCCAGGCCGTGCGCCGCCCTCCCAAGGAGGGCCGATGAGCCAATGCGCCAAACGCACCTGGTACGCAGACCGCGCCTGGCAGGGAACGGTCTCGATCGACGAGAACCTCCCGCTGGCCTGCGATACCTACCGGCTCCGCATTCGCTGCCCTGAGATCGCGCGGCAAGTCGTTCCCGGGCAGTTTCTCATGGTGCGGCTTGCGGCGACCAACGATCCGCTCTTGGGGCGGCCGCTGGCGCTTTACGACACGGTCTTGGACGATCAGGGGCAGCCCTCGGGTGTCGAGATCGTGTACCTAGTCGTGGGAAAGACGACCCGGCGCCTGGCGGGCCTCCCCGCGGGGAGTCCCCTGGAGGTTTGGGGCCCGTTGGGAAACGGCTTCCCTCCCACGCCGGCCGGGCATCTGCTGATGGTGGCCGGGGGCATCGGGCAAACGCCCTTCATGGCCTTGGCCCGGGAGTTCCTGGGCCTTCGGACGTACGGCGATCCACCGCGGCCGGCGCCCCGGGCCGCGCGCGTGACGCTTTGCTACGGCGTGCGCACGGCGCGCTATCTGGCGGGCGTGGAGGACTTCGAGCGGCTGGGCGTCGAGGTCCGGGTGAGCACCGAGGACGGCACGGCGGGTCATCGCGGACTGGTGACGGAGCTGATCGAGCCGGCCCTGCGCGCCTGCGAGATGCCTTGCCGGATGGTCGCCTGCGGGCCGGAGCCGATGATGGCCGCCGCTGCGGCGATCGCCAAGCGGCTGGGGATTGGGTGCCAGGTGTCCCTGGAATCGCCGATGGCCTGCGGGATCGGGGTCTGTTTCAGTTGCGTGGCCAAGGTCCGCGACGGGTCCGGGCATTGGGACTATCGGCGGACGTGCGTGGAAGGACCGGTCTTCGACGCGGATGAGATCGAGTTCTGAAAGCGGCTCTCAGCTTTCCGCTTTCCGCTTTCCGCTTTCGGCCTTCAGCTTGGCGGCCAGGCGGGACTTGTGCCGGGCGGCCGCGTTGCGATGGATGACCCCCTTGGCGGCGGCCTGATCCAGCTTCTTGGTGGCCACGCGGAATAGCTCCCGGGCGCGCTCGGGGTTTCCGTCGTGGAGGGCCTCTTCGACGCGCTTGATCCGCGTACTGACGTCCCGCTTGGCGGAACGGTTCCGCGTCCGGCGGAGCGTGTTCTGTCGCAGCCGTTTTGCGGCACTCTTTGTCGTTGGCATGATTCTGGCGGACTTCCTGGTCAAGAAAACCGGTTAGGAAACCCGGTGCAAGGCGGGAGAGCGGGGCATCAAGCCGGCTCGGCGCCCGGCGCTTGCCGGCCGCCCTGTTCTTCCGCCCCTTGCTGGGGCGGAGTCTGGTCGGCCTGCTGGGCGCCCAATATCTTACGGATCTCGGCCACCTTGTCCAGGAGGGCCGGAACGTCCTTGTAGCTGAAATCCAGACCGGCCAGGGCCGTCAAATACTGCTCGCCCACGTCGATGTTCCGCATTTTGACGGCCAGCTTCCCCGCCCTATAGAGGGCCTTCTTCTGGTTCTCGGGATCCCGGTCGGGGATCTCTTTGACCGCTTCCTCAAAGTGGCTCATCGCCAGCCGGTACTGCTGGATTTGCTGGAAGCACTCCCCCAGGGCGAGCACGCACAGCCCCTTGCGGCGCGGATCGTTCCGCGCAGCCTGGTACTCCGCAATCGCTTCGTTGTACTTGCCCGCGAACTGGTACCGTTGCCCGAGGTCGAACTTGTAGCCCAGGTTGTTCGGATAGCGTTCGACCCGCTTCTTGCACATTTCCACGTCTTTTCCCAGCACCTGGCGTTTTGCCTCTTCGTAGCGGCGTTTGTCTTCCTCGCGGCCGGTCTGCTGATGTTGCTTCTCCATCTTGGCCAACTGCTGGCGCAAGTGGCGCATCTGGGCGTCTTCCAGGCGCTCTTGCATGTCCAGATCGCCGCCGGAGACCTCGACGGCCCGGGCGAGCACCTCGGCCGCCTTCGAGAAGATCTCCTCGCGGATGTACAACTCCGACAGCTCGATGTACTTGGTCAGGTCCTTGGGATTGCGGCGGATGTCGCGTTCCAGGCGCTGCTCGGGGGTCAGTTCGACCGTGTCGCCGCCGCGTGGGCTGGCACCGCGGCTCGCGGTCTTGGACGCGCCAGAGTCATCGCCGTATTTCCCCTCGACGATCGTCTTCTCGACCGACAGGCTGGCAATCGCCCGGGCCGCTTCCTCATTGCCGGGCCGTGCCTGCTCGACCCGGTGCCAGCAAGCGATCGCTTGGTCGAACTGCTTCTTCGAGCGCAGCGCCATAGCACAGTCGCGGTTCACGTCCGGGTCCTTGGGATCGTATTCCAGGGCGGTCCGCAGAAACCACAACTGGCAGTCCAGGCATCCGAGCTGGTCGGAGGCCCTGGCCAGGTGCCGGAGGGTGCCGACGTGCCACGGATTGAGCTTCAATGCGTCCAGGCCGTGCTTGAGGACCTTCATCCAGTCCTTCTGGACGGAGGCCTTCTTGACCATCGCCCGGGTCCCCAGACCGGTGAACGCGGCGAGGTTGCTCCCCTTCTTGTTGTTGTTATACTTCTGTTTGAGGTTGGCCAGGAAACTCTGGGCGTAGGCGGCGTTGGCGGGGTCGCCGAGGACGCACTGGGTGAACAGCTCGGTGGCGTAGTCGTGCTGTCCCTGGCGCATCTGCATGTTGGCGGCTTCGAACGCCTGCTGCAACCGCTTGCGCTTGGCCGGAGTAATCGGGGGAAGGCCCTTTTCGCCTTCTTTTTCTTGAACGTCTTTGGGAGAGCTTCCTTCGGATGCCATGTCGAGGCCGATCGATTGACGAGGTTCCGAAAAGGGGTCCCGTCCCTCCTGGCGAGCCGCCTTATCCCGACCACTCACCGAGATTTCCAACCTCCCCCTATTCTAACCGCTTCCATTCCCAACACAACGGTGTAGTCGGGGCGCACGTCCCGCGGCCCGCCGCCCCGAGCCTCCGCCAAACACGCCTTCCGGATCGCCTCCGGCGCCCAGTATTCATTGCCGTGCTCGACCCCACGACCTCGCCTGCACCCTCTGTGTTTCGCTCGCATGACTAACCTCGATCGTGGCCAGTCCGGCAAGGTGTACCTGGTAGGAGCGGGTCCCGGCGACCCCGGGCTGATCACCATCAGAGGGGTGGAATGCCTGCGCCGGGCCGATCTGGTGCTGGCCGACTCCTTGGTCCACCCTGGCCTTTTCCAGCATATCCCCCCATCTGCGGAACTGATTTGCCTGGGGCGTATGGGCCAGTCCGACCCTATCCCCCAGGACCAGATCAGTGCCCGGATGATCGACGTGGCCCGCCAGGGCAAGATCGTCGTCCGCCTAAAGGGCGGAGACCCGATGGTCTTCGGCCACGGAGCTGAGGAAATCGAGTCGCTCCGTCAGGCCGGAATCCCTTACGAAACGGTCCCCGGCGTGACCGCCGCCCTGGCCGCGGCCGCTTATGCCGACATCCCGATCACGCATTCGGCATTTGCCTCGGCTGTGGCTCTCGTCACCGCTCACCAACCCGGCGGCAACAAAGGCCCGGCCATTGACTATGGGGCGTTGGCCGATTTCCCCGGGACCTTGGTCTTCTACATGGGGGCTGCCTCGGCCCGGCCCTGGACGGAATCGCTCGTTCGCCGCGGCAAACCCGCCGACACCCCCGCGGCCATCGTCCGCCGGTGCTCCCGGAGCGATCAGGAGACGATCCGCTGTACGCTGGGGACCGTGGCCGAGGTGATGGAGCAGCGCGGGCTGGGGCCGCCAACCGTGGTTCTCGTCGGCCCCGTGGTTGCCGCGGCGCCCGAGACCTCCTGGTTTGCCGCCCGGCCCTTGTTTGGCGTGCGGATTCTGATCACCCGGCCGCGCCACCAGGCCGAATCCTTGGCCGACCGCCTGGCGGAGCTGGGGGCCGGGGTCTACTTCCAGCCCGCGATCGAGATCTCCGATCCGCCCGATTGGCAGCCCGTGGACTGCGCCCTCCAAGAACTCGACCGGTACGACTGGCTCGTTTTCTCCAGCGCCAACGGCGTAAGCTCCTTGCTCGACCGGCTTTGGCAGACCCAGGGCGACCTGCGCAAGCTGGCCCGACTGAAGCTGGCGGCCATGGGCCCGGGGACCGCGGAGGAATTGGCGCGATACCGCCTGCGGGCCGATCTGGTCCCCGACCAGCACCGGGCGGAAGCCTTGGCCGAGGCTTTAGCCAAGGGAGCCGCGGGCCGGAGATTCCTTTTGGCTCGGGCCAGTCGAGGCCGGGAGGTTCTCGCCGAAGGGCTTTCACGGGCCGGCGGCAAGGTCCACCAGGTCGTCGTCTATTGCAGCAGCGACGTCGATCGTCCGGACCCGGAGACTGCCGCTCTCTTGGCGGCGGGACAGATCGACTTGATCACGGTGACGAGCTCGGCGATTGCGCAGTCGCTGGTGCGGCTTTTCGGCGAGGAGTTGCGCAAGGCGCGGCTGGCCAGCATCAGCCCGGTCACGTCCGAAGCACTTCGCCGGGCCGGCTATGCGCCCGCGGTTGAGGCGAACCGCTACACGATGGCGGGCTTGGTCGAGGCCATCGTTACGTCTGCTCTCGCCAGGTAGACCAACTCATGTAGCCGAGCATCGCCGCGCAGACGAGGAAGCCGACGTCCATGATGATGTTCATCGTCTTGGACATTCCCTCGAACGCCATACGCTTCATATTGAGGATCGGCATCGCCAGGTCAGCCAGGAAAAAGACCCCCAGCAGGACGGCGATCACCATTCCGAGAATGCACAGGGCTTTGGGCATCGAAGCTGTCCTAGGGGCGGTCAGGCGGCCGGCTGTACGCCCTTCAGGCTATCTAGTATAGTCTGGCCCCATAGCAGTCTCCACATTTCACCCAGGGTGGGGAAGCAGGAGAACCGCCAGGGTTGGGGCGGCCATGACAGGTTGCAACGATGGTAACGGATCAACCGGCGGAAGGAAAGCAAGACAGGCCGACTTTGCAGGCTTCCGAAGCGGATTGGTCGGAGTTCCGCCGGCAAATGCCCGTGGTCCAGCGCTGGGCGTACCTCGATCACGCCGCCGTCGCCCCGCTCGCTGCGCCGACCCAGGCCGCTGTGGTCGATTGGGCCCGTGAAGCCGCCCTGAACGGCGGCACTTCCTGGCCGGGCTGGGAACGTCAGGCGGAAGAACTCCGGTTGGCACTGGCGGAATTGGTCGCGGGCTCGCCTGAGGAGATCGCCCTGGTCCGGAACACCACGGAAGGGATCACCCTGGTCGCCGAAGGGTTCCCGTGGCGGCCCGGGGACAACGTGGTGACCCTGGCCGACGAATTCCCCACGAACCAGTATCCCTGGATGAATCTAGCCGAAAGAGGGGTCCAGACGCGGCGGGTCCCCACCACTGATGGGAAGGCCGATCTGGATCGCATTGCCGGTGCTTGCGACCGCCGGACCCGGATCCTCACCGTCAGTTGGGTCAGCTACTCCAGCGGCTGGAGGAACGACCTCGACCAGTTGGCGGAGATCGCCCATGGCAACGGGGCCTTGCTCCTGGTGGATGCCATCCAAGCCCTGGGAGCGATCCCGTTGGACCTGCGCCGGAGTGCCATAGATTTCGTAGCCGCCGACGGCCACAAATGGCTCCTCGGGCCGGAGGGCGCCGGGGTGCTGTACGTGCGCCGGGAGCACTTGGACCGCCTGCGTCCGCTGGGGGTTGGCTGGAACAGCGTCCAGCACGCCCACGAGTTCGACCGGATCGACCTGAACTTGAAGCGGTCGGCCGCCCGCTACGAGGGCGGATCGCGGAATATGGCCGGCTCGATCGGGCTTTTGGCCAGCCTGAGACTGCTGGGCCGATTCGGCGCGGAGGCCATCTGCCGGCGGGTTTTCGAGGTCACCGGCTTGGCGTGCGAGCGCCTGGTCCGGCTGGGGGCAACGATCTACAGCGACCGGCGTCCGGAACACAAGAGCGGGATCGTGGTCTTCACCGTTCCGGGCCGCCGGGCGCAGGCGGTCCGGGAGCGCTGCCTCGCTCAGGGGGTGGTGCTGAGTTGTCGCGGGCCGGGGCTGCGAATCAGCCCCCACGCCTACAACGACGCCTCGGACATCGACCGGCTGATCGACGCCGTGAAGTGAGCCGGGCCTTCTTGTGACGCGTCGCGGGTGCTATAAACTTCAGGCTGAAAGCCGATAGCTGACGGCCGACAGCTTTGGTTGTGGCCGCTCCCACCGCCGTAGGAAGAGACCCTCATGACCGGACCGAATCCCCGAATTGCAGTCTATCCCGGCTCGTTCGACCCGATCACCCTGGGACACCTCAACGTGATGGAGCGGGCCAGCCGCTTGTTCGACCGCTTGATCGTGGGCGTGGGAATCAACGTGGAGAAGGCGCCGCTCTTTGACGCCGAGGAGCGCCAGGCATTGATCCGCGCGGTCACGCCCCATCTGAAGAACATCGAGATCCGCACCTTCCGCGGGCTGGCCGTGGAGTTTGTCGAGGAGTGCGGGGCCCGGGCGATGGTCCGCGGCGTGCGCCCGATCACCGACATCGCCGCGGAGCTGACGATGATGATGGCCAACCGCCGCTTGGCCCCCGAGGTCGAGACCCTCTTCATGATCGCCGACGGGGAGCTGGCCCACGTCTCCAGCTCGCTGATCAAGCAGATCGCCCACGTGGCCAGCGACGAAGCGCTGTCGCGATTTCTGCCGCCGGCGGTGGTCCGCGCGGTGCGGGCGAAGCTGTCGGCTGCGGGGCCCTTGGATTACCGCGTGTGACTCAATTATTCCGCGCCTGCCCGTTGGCTTCCTTGTTCAGGTGCCGGCGCAGATACCGCGCCCGCTCGATGTTCCGGTCGGCGGTGTCCAGCTCCGAGCCGGAGAGCTTCTGCAGGTGGGCCGGCTGGGTCTGGATGAACAGCTCGTTGACCGTCGGGATCTCCAGGCCTTCGATCAGCCCGAGGTTCACTCCCATGCGGACGCTGGAGAGCAGGTGCATGGTCTCCTCGGAGCTGATGGTCTGCGCGGTGCGGAGGATGCCGTAGGCCCGGCTGACGCGGTCGTGAAGGGTCTCGTGGGCCTCGCGGATGAGGTGGTCGCGGGCCTGGCGCTCGTAGTTGATGATCGTCGGCACCGTGTCCTCGACCTGCTTCATCAGCTCCTCCTCGCTCTTGCCGAGGGAGATCTGGTTGCTGATCTGGTAGAAGTCGCCCATCGCCTGCGAGCCTTCGCCGTAGAGGCCGCGGACCGCCAGGCTGATCTTCTGGAGACTGCGGAAGAGTTTTTCGATTTGCCGGGTGAGCACCAGGGCGGGCAAGTGGAGCATCACGCTGACCCGCATTCCCGTGCCCGCGTTGGTCGGGCAGGCGGTCAGGTAGCCGAGCTTGGGGTGGAAGGCATAGGTGAGCTTCGACTCGATCAGGTCGTCGATGCGGTTGACCAGGGCCCAAGCCTCGCGGAGGTTCAGGCCGCTGTGCATCACCTGCATGCGCACGTGGTCCTCCTCGTTGACCATCAGGCTGAAGCGCTCGCCCTGGTCGATGGCCACGGCGCGGGGGCCGCTGCCTTCGGCGTGCTCGCGGCTGACGAGGTGCCGTTCCACGAGGAGTTGGCGGTCGATCGCGCTCAGCCGCTCGAGATCGAGGTAGAGCATGCGGCCGGCGTGCTCGGAGTTCATCAGGCAGTCCTGCACGTCCTTCTCGATCCGCGCGCGATCCTGGTCGGTGGTCCGGCTCATGAAGGGGTAGTCGGCCAGGTTCCGCGCCAGCCGGATGCGGCTGGAGATCACGATGTCCGACTCGGGGCCGGCGCCCCGGAGCCATTCGCCACAGTTCCTGCTCAGTTTGTCGATGTCCACGATGCCACCCATGGATCGGTCCGGCTGCGCGCCGCCGGTGCTTCGGCGGCGGGCAGGGTCAGGTCAGTCCTTGGCCTCCTCGAGGCGGCGGATGTCGTCCCGGAGTTTCGAGGCCCTTTCGTACTCCTCCTGCGCCACCGCTTCGTTCATCTCCCGCCGCAGGCGGATCAGTTGCGTGCGGTGTTCGCTCCCCGCCGGCGAGCGTTTGGGGACTTTGCCCACGTGCTCGGTCTCACCGTGAATGTTCAGCAACAGCGGCTCCAATTGGGCGGCGAACGCCACGTAATCCTGCGGGCAGCCCAGCCGGCCCTGGTTGCGGAACTGGTGGAAGCTGATCCCGCAGAACGGGCAGGTCTGCTGGTCCAGCTTGGCCAGCTCCTCGGCGGTCTGGCCGACGGCCATTTGCTGGACCATGTGCTGGGCAATGGCGGCCGCCATGCCGGAGGCCGCGGCCGGCTCGCTGCCCGGTTGGGTCAAATACTCGCGCACGTGGTCTTCGCAGAGGTGCAGCTCCTGAGGCTTGCCGCCGGTCAGCTCGGTGATGTGGAACGTGGCCGGTTTATCGCAGTTTTGACACTTCATTTCCGCCTTCCGGATACCGCTTTAGGGTTGCCGGCTCTTGCCTTGGGGGGCAGCCGGCACAAGGACAAGGTCGCCTCCCGGTCTGCCCCGGTCCCACGGCAGGGCGTGGGAAAAATGCCCCCCTTCAACTGGATTCTATCACCCACCCCCACCCTGTCAAGGCGACTCAACTGCCGGGGCTCCGTTGCCGCTGGGGCCCGGGATTGCTAAGCTATAGACCTTGCTCGACCGTCGAGACATCGATCCGCAAGCGTCCTTCCGGCCGGCCGGCTTTCATGGGTTCTCCGTCCGCGCAGTACCGACCCGATTACCATCGCTTCTGCGAGCTGGCCCAAGGCGCCGATCTGGTGCCGGTGTACCGCCGGTTGGTGAGCGATTCCCTCACGCCGGTTTCCGCCTTTCACCGCATCGACTCCGGCCGCTGCGCGTGCTTGTTCGAGAGCGTCGTGGGCGGCGAGAAGGTGGGCCGCTACAGTTTCCTGGCCACCGACCCCTTCTTCGAGATTGAAGCCTACGAAAACCGGGTGACGATCAACTCGCAGTCGGGGATCGCGGCGTCCGGGGCGCCGCTCTTGGCGACGCGCCAGATGGTCTCGCCCAATCCCTTGGACGAGCTGCGGCGCCGCGTGGAATCGGTCCGCGCGGTCTCGCTGCCCGAGTTGCCCCCGTTTTCGAGCGGCGCGGTCGGCTATGCCGGCTACGACGTGGTCCGCTACTGCGAGCACCTGCCCCATCCCCCGCCCGACGATCGCCAGGTCCCGGATATGGCCTTCGCCTTCTACGACCAGATGGTCGTGTTCGACCACGTGGCCAAGACCATCGTCGTGGTGGCCATGGCCCGGCTCGACAGGCCCGGCATGACCCCCAAGGCCGCCTACGACGACGCCTGCCGCCGCGTCGATAAGCTGGTCGACGCGCTGGCCCGGCATCCCTGCGACCTGGAGCCGGTGGACATCCCGCTGGAAGCGCAGCCGAGCGTCTTGTGCAAGTCGAATTTCGCCCAGCCGGATTTCGAGAAGGCCGTCCAGCAGTGCGTCGAGTACATCCGCGCCGGCGACGTCTTCCAGGTCGTCATCAGCCAGCGATTGGAGGTCCCGCTGCGGGTCCATCCCTTTGCCGTGTACCGCGCGCTGCGAGTGGTCAATCCCAGCCCGTTCATGTTCTACGTGCGCACGCCGAGCGTCACCCTGGTGGGCAGCTCGCCGGAGATCAT
>CAYGZI010000070.1:0-14766 GCA_964354245.1 uncultured Planctomycetaceae bacterium | reverse complement strand
GAATGGGCCACCAGCGCCCGGGCCGCGGCCAGCGCATAGCTGCCTCCCGAGCCGATTCCCAAAACGCCGTCGGTCGGCTGAATCACGTCGCCGTTGCCGGTGACCAAGAGGGTGTGACGGGCATCGACCACCGCCATCATGGCCTCCAGGCGGCGCAAGACCCGGTCGGTGCGCCACTCCTTGGCCAACTCGGTCGCCGCTCTGGGCACGTTGGACGGGAAGTCCTTGAGCTTGGCCTCAAAACGCTCCAACAGGGCAAAGGCGTCGGCCGTGGCCCCCGCGAAGCCAGTCAGGACCTTGCCCTCCATGAGCCGGCGGATCTTGACCGCGTCGGCCTTCATGATCGCATTGCCGACGGTCACCTGGCCGTCCCCCCCCATTGCAACTACTCCCAGGTGCCTGACGGTCAGGATCGTGGTCGATCGCGTCTTCATCGAGTTCTGTCTCCGGATGGGTGTGCCCGGCCAATGCGTCAGTATTGCGCATAGCCACCGCACTTGCCAAGGGCCCGGGCCAAACCTGGGAGTAAGATTGGGGGGGATGGCAGGAAGTCTTGCTGAAGCGACTTGGCGGCACCGCTCGCCCGAAGGTCCGGCCACCAAACTCGACTCTGGGCAAATCGTTGGCGATCTGGTTGCATGGCCATTCTGAAAAGGCTAGTGTATTTGGGTGGTTTTGTGCCGACTCTGCCTTTGCCTGCGCGGCCTAGGCGGCTGCCGGACCGGTGCGTCTCACGTTCTTCCAAACGGGAGGTATTCAACATGCGTCGAGTGGGAATCGTTGGTGCGTGCTTCGTGGTGGTTCTGTTCATTGCGGCGGAAGCGGTCCAGGCCCGCGGGCTCCTGCGCCGCTGCTCTCCGCGGGCCCGATCTTGTTGCGTGCAGGAGAAGGAATGCTGCTCGCCCTGCCAGCCTGAAGCGGCCAAAGCGGAGAAGCCGAAGAAAACCTCTCCCGAGGCGCCGGCCAAGGCCAAGGAAGTGAAACCACCGCAGAAGGCCCCTGCCGTGAAAGAGGTCCCGGCCGAGAAGAAGGCGGCAGTGGAGCAGAAGCCTGTGGCGAAGAAGCGCAAGGCGCCCAAGGTCCAGGTGGAGAAGAAGGCCGCGGCGCCCAAGGAAAAACCGGCCGAGCTGCCGACGCCGTCCGCTGTGCCGGCCAAGGAAAAACCATAGGCCCCGGCGCTCGCCCTGCGATAACTCGGGGACTCCGAAACTAGCCCCAGACCAGGGGCTGGCCTCCGCCATTTCCGAGAAGAGGCTTTCATACCGGCCGCCGGGGTGGCCCATCCGCCGCCCTGTGCGGCCGGAGCGTTTGTAGGAGAGGCATCTTGCCTGTCACACGCGCCGCGACGTAGGACAGGCATCTTGCCTGTCTGGCCGGCCACAGGCTGGAAGCGTGTGCTCCGGTCACAGGCTGGAAGCGTGTGCTCCGGCCACAGGCTGGAAGCGTGTGCTCCGGTCACAGGCTGGAAGCGTGTGCTCCGGTCACAGGCTGGAAGCCTGTGCTACGATCTGGCCAAATCGACGCTTCTTGGGTATCTTCTGCGTATGAGCCAGTCCGACCGCCTGCCCCGCAGCCCGGAGATGATGTCGCGGGACGATACCGCGCTTCTGGTGGTGGACGTTCAGGAGCGACTGGTCCCTGTTGTTGCCGACCACCACCGCGTGGTTTGGAACATTAGGCGGCTCATTGACGGGGCCAGCGTTCTCGGAATGCCCGTCGTTGCCACGGAGCAGTACCCCAAGGGGCTCGGTCCCACGGTCCCGGAGCTGGCCGAGCGGCTGGGGACGATTCCCTCGAAGTTGACGTTCAGTTGCGGCGGCTGCCCGGCGGTCTTCGAGGACCTCGACCGTCGGGGCATTCACAAGGTCTTGGTCTGCGGGATGGAGGCCCACGTGTGCGTCCAGCAGACGGTGCTTGACTTGCTGGCTGCGGGCTGGAGGGTCTATGTGGCGGTGGACGCGGTGGGCTCGCGGTTCGAGGTGGATTACCGCACCGCCCTGAGACGCATGGACTCGGCCGGGGCCACGCTGACCACAACCGAAGCTGCCCTGTTCGAGTGGTGCGACGCGGCCGGCACCCCCGAGTTCAAGCGGATCAGCCAGTTGGCCCGCGAGCAGGCGCCGGGGGATGAGGGGGTGACGGGGTGAGCGGGTGACGGGGTGAGGGGGTGACGGGGTGGCAGTCAGTCTTATCTAATCTCCGTAACGTCCCAGGATTACCGGGCCCGTTATAGTCGGTTCAATCCAGGTCGGCTGATTATCCGACATAAGTAATAATGTCGGCCTGCGCGCGGCGGGCTCAGTCCGTCGGCTGCCGCTTCACTAGGGGCTCGGGGGGCTTTCGGATGAAACTCTGGTCGTTTGCCGCTGCGGTTCTCCTCTTGGCAGCCGACCACGGACAGCCATCGGATCTCGCCCCAAGCCAGGAGCGTTCGTCCAGCAGCACGCCCGCTCTGACCCTGGCTCAACTCGAAGACTTGGCCCAAGCGCACAACCCGACCCTGCGCCAAGCCACGGCCAAGGTCGCTGCCGCCCGCGGCAAGTACTTTCAGGCCGGACTGTATCCCAACCCCGTGGCCGGCTACCAGGGCGAGGAGATGGGCATCGCGGGTACCGCGGGATTTCAGGGAGGCTTTGTGGGGCAGGAGTTCGTCACGGCCGGAAAGCTCCGCCTCGATCGCGCGGTCGCCACGCAGGAAGTCCGCCAAGCCGAGCATCAATACCAGGCCCAACAGCAGCGGGTGCTCAACGACGTGCGGGCGAGCTACTACGAAGCCCTGGCTGCGCAGCGGGGCGTTGAGCTGACCGAGCAGTTGGTGCGGACGAGCGACGAGGCGCTCCGCGCGGCGCAGCAACTGTTCTCTGCGAAGGAAGTCAGCCGAGTGGACGTCCTGGAGGCGCAGGTCGAGACCGATTCCACGCGTCTGAAACTGCACAGTGCGCGAAACCGGACCCGGGCGGCGTGGCGGCGATTGGCGGCCATGGTGGGGCAGCCCGACATGGAGACGGCCCCCTTGGCGGGGAATCTGGAAGAGGCGGTTCCCCGGTTCGTTTGGGCGGACGTGCTCCAGCAGCTTCTCGACGAGAGCCCCGAGCTGGCCGAGGCGGAGGCCGGAGTGCAGCGGGCCCGTTGCCTCCTGGCCCGGCAGTGCGCCCAGCGCATCCCGAACGTCACCGTGCAAGCCGGGGTGCAGCGCGACAACGAGTCGCGCGACAACATCGCGAAAGTCGAATTGGCCCTGCCGTTGCCGGTTTTCAACCGCAATCAGGGGAACATCGCCAAGGCGGACGCGGAGCTCGTGGCCGCGCAGAACGAGATCCGCCGCGTGGAGCTGACCCTTCGCGACCGGCTGGCCGCCGTGTTTCAACGCTACGAAGATGCCCGCGAGCAAGTGGACACTTACCGCAACAAGATCCTCCCCAATGCGAAGACCTCCCTCGATCTGGTGCGCACCGCCTACCAGCAGGACGAAATCGGCTACATCGTCCTGCTCACTTCCCAGCGCACCTACTTCAGCGCCCAGTTGGCTCAGTTGGAGGCCCTACGCCAGTTGCAGACGAGCCGGGTGGCGTTGGAGGGTCTGCTGCTGACCGGCGGACTGCGCCAGGAAACGCCTTCGCTAGGCGCCGCGGGCGAACCGTAGGACAGGCATCTTGCCTGTCTTCCGTGGACACAGGCTGGAAGCCCGTGCTACGGGCGCCGTTGCTCCAGTCTCGGCCGGATCAATCCGTCCTCGTCCCACTCGATGTGGAGGATCGCGGGTCGCTCGCGGAACGGCGCGCGGGGATCGTTGCCGAAGAAGGTGGACCACCACTGGCCCGACTTGTCCTTGAAGAGCATGTTGTGACCGCCGTGCGGAATGGCCAGGTAGCGGGGGCCGTAGGGACCGTACACGCTGTCGGCCGTGGCGATCATGCAGTCGTAGTCTCCGCGGTTGAATTCGGCGCAAACCAGGCAGTAGCGGCCGTCGATCTTGGTCAAAAAGGCCCCTTCAAAGCCGACCTGTTTGGCATCCGAAGGCTTCAGGTGGCGAGGCTTCTCGGCCAGGTCCGTCATGTCGTCCTTGAGCCTGGCAATCATCCCGTTCTGCCAGACGAAATAGACCCGGCCGTCCGTGTCGGCAAACAACGAGGCGTCGATGTTCGGGGTAAGCGGTCCGGACGGATGGACGTCGACGTAGGGCCCGTTGGCCTTGCCGCCGGTGCTCCGCAGCAGCCCGCAGCCGCCGAAATTCATCGAGTAGGTCAGCCAGAACGTCCCCTTGACGTAGTGGATTTCGGGGGCCCAGAGGGCGCGGTTCTTGCCGTGAAACTGCTTCTGCCACGTGCCCTCCTCGATCTTCCAGACCAGCCCCAAGGGCTCCCATTTCGCGAGATCCGCCGACTTCCAGACGCGAATCCCTTCGTTCGTCTGCCACCAGGTCGGGTAGCCGGTCGTTCCCGTAAGATAGTACATCCCGTCGCCGCCGATCGCGATCGATGGATCGCGCAACGGGTAGTCGAAGAGCGGCTTGAGCGGGGGCAGCGCCACGCGACGGGCAGCCGGATCCTTGGATTCCGGCGTCGTCGCTCGGGCGGCGGGCGGGGATGTCTTGGGCGGCGCGGCGACCGCGGCACACGCCGTGGCAAGGACCGCGGCCACTCCCATGCCGATGCGATGCCATACCAAGCCGCAAGCGCCTGTGTGTCGTACGATTCCCCAGTGCATGTGTCGATCCCCGGTCGTGAATCCCCATTCCTCATTCATCGTCCAGCACTCGATTTCCTGATCGTACTCCCACGATCGGCCAATCTCAAGGGAGAGGGGCTTGCGTTGTCTCTCTATCTTTCTTATCCTGTGCATCATCCGGCCAATCCAAGAACACCCTGAGGAGACCGAGGATGATCGAACTGGGCATGCACACCGACAACTGGCGGCCCCTGAGCGGCAATCTGCAGGCGGCCGTCGATACCGCCGTCAAGTATGGCCTGAAGCACATCGAGTTCGGCGTGATCCACGGCCAGTACTTCGTGCAAGGACTGGGCTACGACCCCGCCGTCTCGCTCCAGTCCAATCCGCGCACGCTGAAGAAGTATCTCGACTCCAAGGGGCTCGCGGTCTCGCAGATCGACGGCGCATTCCCCCTGATGGGCCCCGATGGAGCGACCTTCGGCGTGCAGTACGTCCAGCAGGCCGTGCGCTTCGCCGCCGAGATCGGCTGCCCGATCGTCGATACCACCGACGGCGCGACCAAGCCCGAGGGCTACTCCGACGAAGAAGTCTTCCGCATCGCCTGCGAAAACTACAAACAGTGCCTTTCCTGGGCGGACGACTACGGGGTGATCCTCAACGTCGAGACCCACGGGCCGTACACCACCAACGGCGACTTCCTCCAGCGGCTTTTCGAGCACTTCGACTCGCCGCACCTGCGGTTCAACTTCGACACCGGCAACACGTACATCTCCGGCAACGACCCGCTGGAGTACCTCAAGCGGTTCCGCAAGTACGTGTCGCACCTGCACGTCAAGGACGTGAGCCCGGGCCTGGCAGCGGCCATGCGCGGCGAGGAGACGGGAATCGGCTGCTCCGAGGTGCCGGTCGGCGGCGGCGTGAACGCCGAGAACATCAAGAAGTGCCTCGCCTATCTGCGCGAGACCGGCTGGAGCGGCGTGGTGTCGATCGAGTGCTACGGGGCGGACGAAAACATCCGAAAGAGCATCGAGTTCCTCCGGCCGCTGGTGGCCTGAAGAGCGCGGCGATGCTTGGTACGTGCGTTACATCGTGAAGGAGACCGGCATGAATTGGCTGTGCGCAACACTATGCCTGGCTTGGACTTGTGCATCTGCTCCCGCCGATGCGCCGTCGCCGGCCACGAAGATCCGCGTGCTGTTGGTCACGGGAGTCGATTACGAGGGGCACTTGTGGAAACAGACCGCGCCGGCCGTGGTTGAGATTCTCAAGCACGATCCTCGCATCGACGTGACCGTGACCGAGAAGCCCGGCGACCTGGCCTCGGACGCGATCTTTGCCTACGACGTCCTGGTGCTGCACTTCAAGAACTACGATCCGCTCCCGCGGGGGGAAGCGGCGAAGGCCAACCTCGTGAAGTTCGTCCACGAAGGCAAGGGGCTGGTCCTGCTGCACTTTGCCTGCGGGGCATTTGAAGACTGGCCGGAGTTTGCCAACCTGGCCGGGCGCGTGTGGGACAAGAAGACGACGCACGATCCGCGCGGACCGTTCACGGTCGAGATCGCCAACTCCAACCACCCCATTACCCGCGGCTTGAAGGACTTTCAGGCGGACGATGAGCTTTACTTCTGTCTGACGGGCGAGCGCCCCATCGAGATCCTCGCCACGGCGCGGTCCAAAGTGACCAAGAAGGATCATCCGATGGCCTTCGTGCTCCAATTCGGCAAGGGGCGCGTGTTCCACACGCCGCTCGGTCACGACGTGAAGGCACTGAAGATGCCGGGCGTGTCGGAGTTGATCCGCCGCGGAACGGTCTGGGCCGCGGGACGATCGGCCGATGCGCGCAAGAAGACGCCGGAGTGACGTGGGAAGGGCGGCTTCGCGCGCCGCTGCGCGAGAGAATTTTGAAAATATTTTCGCGAGAACGAAGAAAAGTACTTGTAAAAGTTTTCAAAGTCGGTACGATATTGCCAAACTGAGACTTCATGAAGCGCGTTGATCATGACGTTTCACACCGAACGACAGCAACGGACGCAGTAAAGGAGTGCAAAGAGCAGACCGCCCGCAAGCCATTGCAGGATGGCATTGGTTCGAGCGCAGCGGTCGGCTCGTGGTGTTGTATCGGTGGCGAGTTACCTGTCGAGCTTCGGCCCCAGCCCGACTGTCGGCAAGGACATCGCCCGCAACGTTTGTTAGGAGGACGTGAGGTGGCCAAGAAGAAGGCGAAGAGGAAAGTCGCCAAGAAGGCAGCCAAGAAGAAGGTCGCGAAGCGAAAGAAGAAGGCCAAGAGGCGCGTGTGCTAAGTGGACGTTGGCCGCGCGGCATCGTCGCCGTGCCGGTTGACTTCACGAGCGACCTTCGCTTGCTACGACGAGAAAGAGACGCCCGGCGATCGCGCCGGGCGTTTCTGTTTCGCAAGCGGCGGACCCCGCAATACGAGAAGCTCAATCCGACGCAAACGGCGGCGCCTGGCCGTTGAGCTGGTGGAGGGCGTTGTACGCGGCCCGCTGCTCCGCTTCCTTCTTGTTCCGCCCCCAGGCCGCCTGATATCGGTGGCTCCCGACCTGCGCCGAGATCTTGAAGCACTTGCTGTGGTCGGGCCCCTTCTCGTCGAGCAACTGGTAAACGGGAGTGGTTCCGTGCTCCCGCTGGGCCACTTGCTGCAAGAGCGACTTGTAGTTCTCGCCCAACTCGCCATCCGCTGCCAATTCGATCTCCGGCCCGACGTGCCTACTTATGAACTGACTGGCAGGCTCAACCCCCCCATCGAGGTAGATTGCCGCGATCAGCGACTCAAAGACGTTGGCCAGAAGCGACGAGGGAACCATCGGGTTGGACGTCATCCCCTTGCCGAGGATCAGGAAGTCGCGCAAACCCATCGCCTCGCTGATCTTAGCGCAGGTCTGCCGGCTCACGACGATGGACTTCAAACGGGTAAGATCGCCCTCCAAATACTCAGGGTATTGGCGAAACAGAAGGTCGCAAACCACGGCTCCGAGTATGGCATCCCCGAGAAACTCCAAACGCTCATTGGACGCCAGCCGATGCGATGCCCCGGAAGCGTGCGTCAATGCAGCCCGTAAGAGGGCCCTGTCCGAAAACCGATATTGCAGTCGCGACTCAACTTCCTCCAGGTCGGGCTCGAGGTTCGGCAACAGCTCAGGGATCGGGGCGGAGGACGGTTCCATCGATGCAGACGAGGAATTCCGAACTAGCGCGGTGCCGACCACCGCACGGGGCCACGGATGTCTAATCCTATCAGGGGATGCGCTTGCTGTCAACTTCGCCCTGTCCGCGCCCCGCGCCCGACGCAGAAACGCCTTGCTTGGCGGGCAACGGTGCCGGCCTTGTGTCTTGGGCGGGAGGATTTCCGCCCCAGGTCTCTGCGCGGCGTCGAAAAACGCTTGACTCGCCTCTTCTCCTTCCGAAGAATGCATCCGGCCTAATCGCACCAGGACATCAAACCCTCGGGATCCGACGGGCGGCCCGGTATGACACCATTGCGGCGCGTGGCGATAGGCACGATCCAGCCTGGGGTCGATCCGCAACCGATCTTGTGGGCGCTCTTGGACGCTTTCCATCGCCACGGAGTCCGCGTCCAGAGCTTCCGTTCGCGCGCGTGTTTTCCCGCTTCCCGCGGCGCGGCAACGATCACGGGGCTCGGCTCGCGGTATCTCGATAGCTGGATCATGTCGCCGGAAACGTGCCGCGCGGCATTCGTGCGCGGCGCGGAATCGGCCGACTTGGCCTTGGTCGAAGGGCAGTTTGACTCGGCGATCCGCGGGCCCGGCCCGGGAGGACGGCTCGAGTTGCTGTGCCGATGGCTCGATCTTCCCCGAGTGGTCGTCTTGGACGTGTCGCAAACCGATCCTTGTCGATTGCCCCCGCAACCCGATTCGGCCGACGCGGTGCTGCTGGATGGGGTGCGGGACGCCTATCACGTGGCGCGGCTCACGACCGAGCTGGGAACCTTGTGGGGAGTCCCGGTGCTGGGGGCTATGGAGGCGGTGCCCGGGCTCCGAGCCGCGCTGAGCTCGATCGCCTGCGGGGCCCCGCTGCCTCGCGAGCTGTGCCGCCGGTTGGGCGGCCATTTCGCCCGCTATTGGCAGCCCGGCCGCTTGCTCGAGTTGGCATCGCGGCCTCAGATGCCCCGGGCGCGGCCGCGTGGGGCCGGCGCGTCTCGGGCGCGTACCGGGCTCACGGTGGCCATAGCGTACGACGACGCATTCAGCGGCTACTTTCCGGAGACTCTCGATCTGCTGGAGCAGCGGGGGGCCTCCATCGTAGATTTTTCGCCGCTCCGCGACGAGGCGCTTCCTGCGCAAGTCGATCTGGTGTACGTCGGCTGCGGCCATCCGGAGCGCTACGCGGCGGCCCTGTCGGCGAACCACTGTATGGCGGCCGCCTTGCGGAGCCACGTTTGCGCCGGAAGGCGAATCTATAGCGAGGGAGGGGGAACGGCCTATCTGTGCCGCCAGATGGAGACTCCGGAGGGGCATTTTCGTCGCATGGTGGGAATCCTCCCCGCCGTGGCTCGATTAGTGCAGACGCCCGGCCCGGTCGAGCCGGTGGAAGTCACGCTGTCGGAGCCCAACTGGTTTGGAAGTCCAGGGGACCGATTGAGGGGTTACCTCGACCCCGGTTGGCATCTTGAGCCGTTGGCCGATCTGAGAAGCTTCGTGGCGGAGCAGGAGTACCGATACTCCCTGGTTGGGACGTTCCAAAGCGTCGGAAGCCTTCTGCATCTCAGTTTCAGCGCCCACCCCGCGCTGCTCGACCATTTCTTCTTCCCTGAAACCGCGCCCGAGGTGTTCCCCCGGCAGCACGCCCCGGTGTGGCCCTCGTAGGACGGTTTTCCAGACCATCCGTCTTCGTGGGGACGGATTGCCAATCCGTCCTGCCTATCTTTCCTGCTTTACCGGCGACCAAGGCGATACTGGCGGCGTGGTTGCCTTCGATGGCATCCAAACCCCACCGACGCGTGGATCGCAATGCCCCGATTTCGTTTGTTCAGGAATCGCCTGGAGATATGGGGAAAGTTTGCCGATTATTCGGATTGCGCAAACAATGCGCAACATTCCCGATCTATCGACGCCTCCTGGCAGGATGGGAAATCAATGGAAACAGCAAGAGCTGCGGTCGAATGGATAAAGCATGGGAAGTATGCGGCGCATTGCCTGCTTCTGGCAGTCGCTCTGGCGATCGTAGGCGGGGCCTGGGCCTGGCGAAGCCCGCCCAACCGGGGATTGCCCGGCGGGGAATTCCCGGCCGACCAGATTGCCCAGCGCGCGGTCAACTCGCCGGACCAGGCTGAGTCAGCTCCGCCGAGCGATTCCGCCTCGCCGGGCGATGAGCCGGTGCTCAGAGTCTACCGATGCCCGGCCGGCCAGGCCGAGGAAGTCGCCAACTCCCTGCGTGCCGAACTCGGCTCCGCACCCGGAACCCGGATCGTCCCCGAGCAGCGGACCTCTCAGGTGCTGGTGGTTGCCTCGCCTGCGGTTCAGGCCCAAATCTCCCGACGGCTCGGCAGGGCCCAGCCCGCGGCTGCGGTCGCGCGCCCCGGGCAGGCCCGCGACGCGGCGGGTCCCGGCAGTCCGGCATCGGAGCCTCCTCGGACCGCTGTTCCCGCGGAGATCCAGCTTCGCAACAGCTCGGCGGACCTGATCGAGGCGGCGCTGCTCGGCGCGCTGGGGAACCGCTTGGAGCTTCTCCCGAGCGACTCTCGGGACGTCGCCCGATACCGCATGACGTTGAGAGACGATACCTCCGTGGATCTGTCGCTGGACCGGCGCTCGCACCGGATTCGCGTCGTGGGGGCGAGCAGCGTGGCCGGGTCGGTGGCGCAGTTGATCCGCGCGCTGGACGCCCGGAAACGGAGCGCCGACGAGAGCACCGACGTGGTCCCGCTGGCGGCAACCCGGCCCGCCGACGCGCGGCGGACCATCGAGGCCATCCGCACGGCCAACGGCTCGCGTCAGCGCGGCCCAACCGACCAATCCGCGCAGGAGGAGCTTGGCCCCTTGGTCAGCCGCTTGGCCCAGCAGGACGCCGGCAAGACACCGCGAGAGAGCGAAAAGGATAAGAAAGCGCCACCCGACGCGCCGTCCGGCGCGGAGGCCTCGCCGGGACCCGGACGAGCCAAGGTTCTTCCTCCCGACGCCCAGGTCCCGGGTGGGTCGGAGCAAGGGGGCGGATTGATCGGGCCGGTGGAGATCCAAGTCATCGAGGGCCTCGACCTGGTGATCATCCGCGGCAGCAAGCGCGACGTCGAGATGGTCCGGCGGATCATCGAGGAGATCGAGACTCTCAGCAAGCTCACCGAGCCGGCCATCGAAATCTACGTCCTCCAGCACGTCGACTGCGTGACCATGGCAACCGTGGTCAACCAGGTCTACCAAGCGGTCTACTTCTCGCGTCAAGGGACCGTCTTGCTTATGGCCCTGGTGCGGCCGAACGCCCTGCTCATCGTGGGCCGCAAGGAGAACGTGGACCGGGCGATCGACCTGGCCAAGAAGCTCGATTCCCCCGGGGACCCGCAGGCGATGTTCAAGGTGTTCTTCCTGAAGCACGCCACGGCCGCCACCGTCCAGAGCACGATCGTGACTTTGTACCCCAGCCAGCAAGCGGGGTTTGCCCCCGGGGCGGCTGCCGCTGCCGCCGCCGTGGGAGGCTTGCCGCCGCAGGTCCGGGTCATCGCCGACTTCCGCGCCAACGCCCTGGTCGTGCAGGCCAGCCCCCGCGACCTGGCCGAAATCGAGGCACTGATTACGCGGCTCGACGCGAAGAGCATCGAGACCGTCAATCAGATGCGGATCTTCCAGCTCAGGCATATCCCGGCCCAAACGGCGGCGAGCATCCTCGACAGCGCCGTGCGCGTGCAGGGAGGCGCGATGGGTGCGACGCCGGGTGGCGCACCGGGCGCTTTCCCCGGCGCCACGACGGGATTCACCCCCGGCGGGGTCCCTGGAGCGGCCACGGGCGCGGGAGCGCGCACCGGAGCCATCCCCCGTTCCGCCATGCTCCAGTTGGTCACCATCGACCCCAAAGGCCAGCAGGTCCTCCGTTCCGGCATCCTCACCGACGTGCAGTTCACGGCCAACCCCCAGGCCAATACGCTCATGGTCTCCGCCCCGGAAGAGAGCATGGCGCTGATCGCGACCCTGATTCAGCAGTTGGATCAGCCTCCTGCGGTCCGGGCGGAGATCAAGGTCTTCGAGATCAAGAATGGCGACGCCACCGTGCTGGCGACCATGCTGGAGCAGTTCTTCGGGACCACCGCCACGGCGGCGGGCGCCGCGGGGGCCATGCAGCCGGTCCTGCAGACCGCGGCCACGCCGTCCGAGACCTCGCTGGTCCCGCTCCGCTTCAACGTCGACGTGCGGACCAACAGCATTATCGCCGCCGGGACCTACAGCGACCTGATCGTGGTCGAGGCCCTCCTCCGCAGGCTCGAAGGCGGCGATGCGTTGAATCGCAAGACGCAGGTCTACGAACTCAAGAACCGCCCGGCCAACGACATCTTCACCGCGATCAATAATTTTCTGCTCAGTGAACGCTCGCTGACGACGGCCGTGTCCGGAACCTATGAACTGGTCGAAAAGGAAGTGGTGGTGGTGCCGGAACTGGTCGCCAACTACCTGATCGTCAGCGCCACCCCCCGGTTCTTCGATAGGATCGACCGGTTGATCAAGGACCTCGACAAGCGGCCGCCCATGGTCATGATCCAGGTGATGCTGGTTCAGGTCGATCTCAACGATACCGACGAGTTCGGCGTCGAGTTGGGGCTGCAAGACACGATCCTCTTCAACCGCGGGATACCCACTGCCGGTGGGACGCCCGTTCCCGGCTTCGCCTTCAACAACGCGGCCTTGGGCACCAGCAACGTCGGGGCACCCCTGGTTGGCACCCAGGGACTGTCGAGCTTTGGCATGGGACGGACGGCGGGCACTTCGGGCGTCGGCGGCCTGGTCTTGTCGGCCTCCAGCGAGAACGTGAGCATCCTGATCCGGGCCCTCAAAGAGAACCGGCGGGTGGAAGTCCTGAGCTGCCCGAAGATGATGACCCTGGACAACCAGAGGGGCTACGTCCAGGTGGGACAATCCGTCCCGATGGTCACGGGCGTCACGCAGAGCAATTTCGGCCAGACCAACAACGTGGAGCCTACTGACACCGGGATTATCCTGGAAGTCACCCCGCGGATCAGCCCCGATGGGATGGTGGTGATGCAGATCGCAGCCACACGGTCGGAGGTCGGCCCGGAATCGGAGGGGATCCCGATCTTTGTTTCGCTCGCCGGCCAGGTTGTGCGTCAGCCGAGGATCGACATTATCCAGGCCACGACGACGATTGCCGCCCCCGACGGGCAGACCGTGGTGTTGGGCGGCCTCATTAACAAGAACACTTCCACTACCCGGCGCAAAGTGCCCTACCTGGGGGACGTACCGTTCTTCGCGCCTCTGTTTCGCTATGACATCACCATAACGCGCCGGAGCGAGCTGTTGATCGTCATGACGCCCCGCGTCGTCAAGAACGACGAGGATGCCGAGGCGATCAAGAGAACCGAGGCCGCGCGCATGCACTGGTGCCTAAGCGACGTGATCGACGTCTGGGGGAGCGAAGGCGGTCTGCGCGGGCGCAAGGACGATTGGTCGGACGACGAGACCCAAGTGGTCTATCCCGACGCGCAGCCGGGCGTCCCCGGGCCGCGGGCGCCGGCCAACGGCGCCAAGAAGCCCCGGAACGCCCCAACGCCGGCCAAGCTGCCGCCGCCGTCCCAGGCGCCGCTGCCCCAAGGCGACAACTCGCCCCAGCCGCCCGAGGGCGATCCGCGGCCCAACGACAAGGCCGCATGGTCGGGCGATCCCTGGGGCCGGGACGCCAATCGTCCGGGCTCGGCCCCCGCCGGACGCATCCCCGTTTACTTCGGCCCGTCCGGCCCCGTCACGCCAGCGCGTTACGACTCCGTGGATCCCTGGGCCGCCAATCCGTTACGAGACCAATAGAGAATTGAAGGAAACCCCATGCCGGAAACCATACTCCCGCGGCGCTGGTTGTTGATCCTCGCGTGCGTGGTGATCCTCTCCGGTTGCACATCGCTGAAAGTGCTTCCCACCATCCCCATGCTGCCCGCTAGCGGCGACAAGCCGCAGCAGCCTTCACACATTGTCGCCCTGTGGTCCGACATGGTCGTCCACGACCCCAACGGTCAGCCTGCCCGCGGTTTCGGAGGCCGCTTGACGTTCTACACCGCCAAAGGCAACAAGCCGGTTCGGGTGGACGGGAGCCTTGTGGTCTACGGGTTCGAGGAGCAGGGGAACGGCCCGGCCAAAATGAAGCCGGACAAGAAGTTCGTCTTCACGCCGGAGCAGTTCGCCCGACACTACGAGAAGACGAGGCTGGGGCACTCGTACGTGGTGTGGGTCCCTTGGGACGCGGCCGGAGGCCCGCAGAAGTCGGTCAGCCTGATTGCCCGCTTCACGCCCAAGGAGGGCCAACTGGTCGTCGGCGAGCCAACGCGGCACGTCCTTCCCGGCCCGTCACCGGACCCAATCACAGGCCAGGCCAAGATGGCACGAACCGCCGGCGACCGCCAAACAAGGGATCGGTCCGTGCGCCAGGTCTCCTACGAGATGCCGGACTCTGCCGGGCCCGATGGCAGCCTCACCGGAGCCCAGGGGATGCGGATTACCACGATCCCTGTTACGCCCGAAATGGCTGCCCAGATGCGCTCGCCGATGCCGGGCGGGCTGGATCGCGCGCCAGCGGGCATTCGGCCTCCGGCGTTTCAAGGATTGCCAATGGGATCGGGCCAGCCGATAGTGCCGGGGGCAATGGTCCCGCGTCGGGCAGCGGGATTCACGGCGTCGCCGGCGGAGAGGATGGGCTCACGGCCGGCTGACCCACAGTCAGCATATTATCGACCTGGGCCACCCCGGGTTCCAGGCGGACCATTTGTTCCGCCAAATCGCGATCGTGCTGCGACGCCACCACGCCTCGGAGGATGGCCGTCTCTCCCCGAACCGACACCACCACCGGAGAGAGCGACTGGAGACGGCCTCTCTGCACCAATTGGGAGGACGACAGTCGCTGACTGACGTT
>CAYGZI010000069.1:0-14803 GCA_964354245.1 uncultured Planctomycetaceae bacterium | reverse complement strand
CCTCGCCGTGGGCTGGGGGAAGCTTGGCCTGCCACTGGTCCTGGCCACGCCGCCGAAGTACCAGTTCGACGACGCGTTCCTCGCCACGCTCCGGCGCGAGGTCCCCCATCTCGACCTCACCGTCACCGACGACCCGCTGGAGGCGGTCCGCGACGCCGTCGCCGTCTACACCGACGTCTGGGCGAGCATGGGCCAGGAGGCGGAAACCGAGAAGCGGCGCCGCGACTTCGCCGCCTATCAGGTCAATGCCCGGCTGATGTCCCGCGCCCAGAAAGGGGCGGTCTTCATGCACTGCCTGCCCGCCCACCGCGGCGAGGAAGTGACCGATGAGGTGCTCGACGGCCCGCAGAGCGTCGTCCTCCAGCAGGCCGCCAACCGCATGCACGTGCAGAAGGGCATCCTCGCCTGGCTCCTCGGCGCCAAGGCGTAACAGGCCGATCAGGCACGACCCGGAAACTCAATCGTAGGACGACTTTCAAGTCGTCCCACTCATCGTTCTTCTCTCAAATCCGAAATCCCGAATCCCGGTAGTGTCTTAGGATTGTGTTGCTAAGGCGACGTGCCCGTCTTCGGTGGTCACATCGGATCAATCTTTAGAGTCCAAGATGACTTCCGAGGTCATTGTACTTCACGATGAGTGCGCTATCGGTTATCTGATTCAGTCGTCGTGCGCCACCGGGGAGGAGACGGCCATTGCGCCCCTCGAACGCCACATTGATTACCCTCTTTCCGTGATCCTTGACAACTTGAACGGCGGGTACGTAATCCTGATCTCCAGACACGATGATTGCCACTTCATAGATATTTCTCAACTCACTGAGGTCGATCGCTAGTTTTACATCAACTGCCTTCTCGGGTCCGAACTGACCAGTGAATAGATCGTAGGAAATGGCTCCTGCCCGCCGAAATTCAACGGCGTTGTGAGCGTGAGCAATGCCGTCCTGGATGCGACGCCAGCCTTCAAACCGAAGTCGCATCCGGTCGGCGTGCCGTTGGCATTCTTGAGCCATATTGGCCATGCGCAGGGACCTGGCAGGTTCGGACAATGAGTCAATCTCAGTCTTGTGCGCCTTGTTGCGGGATAGGACTTGTCTTAGTTTGTTTTCGTCTGAGGGAAGGGGCAAGTACGGCTTGAAATCGATCTGCTCAATCGCATACCAATAAGTCCGCAGTCGGACCAACCCGGAACCGATTCGACTCACCATCCAATCGAAGAGCCCCGCCCAGTTCGCTTTCTTGGGAAGATACTGCGACTTGTCAAAAACCCCACTAAAGAGGTCGCAGATCGAATACCGAAGATTCTCTCCATCCACAAAAACACAACATCTTTCGTGCATCGTCCCACCCGATAGTATTAGACATCGGCCGAATTCCGCCAAAACTCGGTGTAGTGTCTTGACGGATTCAGACGACCAGGATAGGGTTCAGTGCGAAGTACGCCTATACCTTGGTCTGGGTGCGGCCCAGACCACCATATTGCGGGGAGCCTGCGGGCTCCCCGCTTCTTTGCGCTTACGCGGTTTGGCCCCTTGCGTCGGGTCATTCTATCCGAACCGCAATCCGATGAATAGCCTTGACCATCGGATTCTTGCCGATGCGGATGCTGAAGTCCCGATGTAACGGGGTCCACTCCGATGGGAAGCAGTCCCATTGACAATCGGCGTAACGATCCCAATAATGGACTGACAAAGGTTTAATACGGGAGATTCCAATGCCTTACCGCGTCAGTCCAAACGGCGTGATCGAGTGCGACACGGCCGCAGAAGCCGTGGAGCTTCAGTCGCTCATCGCTGAGCGAGCACCTCGCGGTCGTGGAATTCCAAGACGCCGCCTTGAGCAACCAGAGATTCCGGACGTTCCGGAGGGACCAGACTACGCTGGCTTCTGGAAGGAACTCAACAAAACGGGTCGCCGGTTTTTTGCTGTCTTGGCCAGCGAAAACGTGCCCGTTTCGTCCCGACTTTTGGCGGAGAGAAGTGGGATATCTACTACCGAGTTGCCATCGAAGATGATTCATGTCCGACGAACGGCTCGCCGTTGCAGAATTCCGGAGCCCGTAATCCGTGAGTCTCAACTGACGAACGGCAAGATGATGGGCATGTATCGCTTGTCTGACGAAGTGCGAGAAGCATTAAAGGACCAATTGACGGAAGTGAAAGGAGCGCAGAAATAAGCCCAGCAACCCAAAAGGGGCGGGCTGCTGGGCTCTAGGCAAAAGCCCCATCTAGGCTGGGTGGTGGACCTGTCTTGGCCGACTTCCACCACTCGGCCGCATTCACGGAAGGACGTCCAATGGACGGAGCCGTCCCGTGGTTCTGGTACAGCTTGTCCAGGCGACAATTCGTTACCATGACAGGCTGTAACCAGACCGATACGCGATAGCGATCGCGTATGAGTCAACTCGGCCACGCGACCGGCCATCAAGGCCGGTCGCGGGCCACTGTATCCGCTTGGCACGGTGGCTGAGTGGCAAAGCACTCGACTTATAATCGACGGTCTGGGATCAAGCTTGTCAGGGCAACCATCCCAGCGTGGGTTCGATCCCCACCCGTGCCGTTGGGGACCTCTCCTATCGTATTCTTCGGCTCCCGTTACGTCAAGAAGGGGACCAACTTGTTTACTTTCACCAACTCAGTACGAGCGGCGATCCGCAACCGTTCCCGGACCCACCCCGAAAGTGGTAGCCCCGCCAACTGGGCAGCCTGATCGAAGGCCGCCTTCTCCGCTTCTACAACGCGGACCTGTGATTGTGGTCAGAGCTTGAACAGTGAATAGCGATTGCCCAAGCCTCCCGTCGCGACGGGGCCATCGACTACACGCACGACATCCTCGGGCACGCCATATTCCGAGCCGGGGCGTGTCGCCCTGGCGATCGCGGCCGTCTGCATCCCCCGGGCCGACACGGCCCGGCTCTGAACCCTGAACCCCGAACCCTGAACCCCGAACCCTGGACCCTGAACCCTGAACCCTGAACCCCGAATCCTGGCAGGAGAATGACATGAAGATTGCGATGGTGTCGGCGGCAGCCATCCTCTCTCTGGCACTGGCCGGACTCGTCCAGGCACAAACGCCCGAAAAGACCGCACGGACGGCCGCACCGGCGGACCCGGACCCCGGGCACCTAAAGATGGCCCTGGTGAGCATGAAGTGCCTCTACTCCGATGGCCCCGACGCCGCCGGGAACAAGGCCCACATCCAGGCAAACTTGAAGCGACATGCGCAGCTCATCGACCTGGCTGCCGCCCAGGGGGCCGAGTTCGTCGGCTTCCCGGAACTGTCGCTCAACGGCTACCGCTTCAGCAACCGGATGACGTGGCTGAGCCTCGACGGCACCGACCAGAAGAACCTCCAAGCCCTCGCGGCCAACGGGGCCCGGATCATCTACGGCCCGCACGCCAATACCACCGGCGGGACCACGGCCGGATGGTACAAGTTCCGCGCTGCCTGGGGCGGCCCGAACGGCTGGATCGCCCAACTGAAGGTCTACGCGGCCCTGCACAACCACGCCGGGCTCTACGATCCCAAGCTCAACCCGCCCGCGGGCAAGGACTCCAGCACGGGCTTTGCCAGCGGGGCGTGGTTCATCGGCCCGGACGGCAAGACCCTGGCCCAGATGCCGTCGTCCACGCAGAGGAGCGACAGCAGGGAGCACGTTCTCATCTACAACGTCCCCACCGCTTCACCGGAAGGCCCCGGGTCGGGTAGAATGGTAGATTGACCGGCGGAGGACGAGCGTCATGAGAATGCGGGTCAACATCGACACTTCGCTGGAGGGAGAGTGCTATGAGCGGCCTAGAGGCGTTGCAGTCGGCGCAATTCGTAACCGCCAAAGGAAAACGGTTCGTCGTTATTGACGCCGAGGATTGGGAAGCGCTCATCGAGTGGCTGGAGACTGTCGAAGACCGACAAATCGCCCGGGAGGCGTTTGAACAACTCAAGGCCGCCGGCGGCGACCGCACCCGAGCCGGTTGGCTGGAGTGGGGGGCGGTCAAGGGGGACTTGGGGTGAGCGCCTACAGCGTCTACGTCACTCCCTCCGCTCTCCAAGAGATCAAGCAGTTGCCGGGCCACGTGCGGCAACGTGCCAAACGCGCCATCGACGGTTTGGAAAACAGCCCCCACCCGCCGGCCAGCAAGGCTCTAGACCTGTCTGACCTGCAATCGCCTGCGGAATTGCCGTGTGAGGTATGGCGGCTGCGCCTGGACAACTGGCGTGTCGTGTATGCGATCACGGAAGCCGACAAGACAATTGACGTCCTCGCAGTCCGCAAGCGCCCGCCCTACGATTACGGCGACCTCGACCAGTTGCTGGGACGAGTAGAGTAGACGGGCCTAAGAGGTGACGCCCATGACCGGCCGCGTGTCGCCCCGGCACTTCACACGCCCCGGGCCGACACGGCCCGGCTCTGAACCCTGAACCCCGAACCCTCCCGCCCCAATCCGCTCCGCCCTTCACGGAGCCTTCCTCGTCGCGTTCCCCTCAAGCGTCACTGCGTCGCCGGGCACCTCGGGCGAGGTCTGCACGGGCCGCTTGACGCGGCTAAGATCGTTGCCCATAAGCAGCACGTCGCGGCTGGTGGGGCCGGAGACTTGCAGAAACGTCTCCACCGCCGCCGGCAGCGTACACCCGCGGATCATCGCGCCCCGCGTGCCGGTCAAACGCACGACCGGACCCGCGCCCGGCGAGCACTGCGGGTCCAGTCCGTCCAGCCACAGGCCCTCGACGTCGTCGCAAACAAGCGCGTGCCGCAGGTCCGGCTGGATGGTGCGCAACTGGACGGTCTGCACCTTGAGACCCTTGACGTGGCGGCAGTAGAGGCCGTAGGCCGGGAGCGTGCCGAACATGCCGCTCTCGGGATAGTTAGCGGGCAGCTCGGGAATCTCGCGAGCGGAGTCCGCCTTGGTCCCGCCGCCGTCAAACGTCAGATTGAGGTTGCTGAGCATTACATTCTCGATCGGGTGGCCCGGCAGGCCCGTGATCGAGCAGCCGGTCTTTCCCGTGCCCGTGGCAATGACGTTGCTCACGATCACGTTGCGGAAGGTCCCCACGGCGGGCTTTAGGCCGCCTTTCTCGAAGGGCCGGGCCCGGTTGCCCAGCCGCATGAAGATCGGCACGTTGACGCCGGTCATGGTGACGTTGGTGATCGACACCCGGTCCAGCGTGCCGCCGTCCACGATCTCCAGGGCAATGCCCGCCAGCCCGCGCCGCGCAGTTGGCGATCGTCACGTCCTCGCAGGGCCGGTCGAGCGTGCTCTTGAGCGTGATCGCGTCGTCGTCGCTGTCGAAATCGCAGTCGGAGACGGATACGTCGCGGCAGCCGTCGATGTCCAGGCCGTCGTTGTTGTGGGTCGCGTGGTTGTAGACGGTGACGCCCCGGATCGCGACCCGCTCGCAGGCCAGGTAGTGCTGCATCCACATGGCGGAGCTTCGCATGGTCACGCCCTCGACCGTCACCCCGCGGCAGCGGACCAGGCGGATGGCGTAGGGCCGCGTGAGGTATTTCGGCCAGCGGAACTTGGCCCCGTTGCCGTCGATGGTGCCCCGCCCGCGGATGGCGACGTTCTGGAGGTCCTCTCCGGCGATGAGGCTGCGGTCCACGTAGTTGTCGGTGTAGGAGCGGACCGCGGAGACGCTGCGGGGATAGTCGTCCAGCTTTTCGCTGCCCAGGAGCGTGCAGCCGGCCTCGAGGAACAGGCTGACGTTGCTCTTCAGGCGGACGGTTCCCGAGCGGAGCGTTCCCGGGGGGAGATAGACCGTGCCCCCGCCGCCGGCCGCGCACGCGTCGATCGCCTTCTGGATCGCCGCGGTGCAAAGCGTCTTTCCGTCGTTTTGGGCGCCGAAATCGCGGACGTCAAACCGCTGTTCGGCCCCTTGGAGGGGAAGCCCCACGACGAGTGCGAGAAGCACCGGGCGGACCCACAGCGTGCGGCGAAGGGCAGAGCGGCTCATGTCTTGCTCCTATGGTCCGAAACGGGGCGAATGGCGCAGAAGCAGTGTAGTTTTGACGCGGAGGGCTTGTCAACGACTCGATCCGCCGAAATGCCTCGTTACTGCACCCCAAAGCCCCCGCGTGCTATACTGAACCCCGGACCCTGCCGGGCCGACACGGCCCGGCTCTGAACTCTGAACCCTGAACCCCGCCGGGCCGGCACGGCCCGGCTCTGCACCCCGGAGAATCTACCCATGACCAGCCCCATCTCTCGCCGTTCTGCAATGCGTCGTTTCGTCGGCGGCGCCGCCGCTCTGGCCGCCGCAGGCCCCGTGGCCCGGGGTCTTGCCGGGGCAGAAGCAGTCGCCGAAGTGAAGCTCAAGGGACGGATCAACCACTCGGTCTGCCGCTGGTGCTTCGGCAAGGTCTCGCTGGACGACCTCTGCAAGGCCGCCAAGTCGATGGGCATCAAGTCGATCGACCTGGCAGGGCCCAAGGAATGGCCGACGCTCAAAAAGTACGGACTCACCTGCGCCATGGCCAACGGCGCCGGCATGGGGATCGCCGAAGGCTTCAATCGCGTCGAGAACCACGACAAGCTCGTCGAAGGCTTCGAGGCCCTCATCCCCAAGGCCGCCGCCGCGGGACTGACCAACGTGATCTGCATGTCGGGCAACCGCAAGGGCCTGAGCGACGCCGAAGGGCTGGAGAACTGCGTCAAAGGGCTGAAGCGTCTGATGAAGCTCGCCGAAGAGCACAAGGTCAACGTGGTCATGGAGCTACTCAACAGCAAGGTGAACCACCCCGACTACCAGTGCGACCACACCGCCTGGGGCGTCGAAGTCTGCCGCCGCGTGGGCTCGGAGCGGTGCAAGCTCCTCTACGACATCTACCACATGCAGATCATGGAAGGCGACCTGATTGCCACGATCAAGAAGAGCATCGCCCACATCGCCCACTTCCACACCGGCGGCGTGCCCGGCCGCGGAATCATCGACGAGAGCCAGGAGATCTACTACCCCGCCGTCATGAAGGCCATCGTCCAGACCGGCTACACCGGCTTCGTAGCCCAGGAGTTCCTCCCCCGCAGCGCCAAGCCGCTGGAGGAGCTCCGCCGGGCGATCGAGATCTGCGACGTGTGAAACAAGGGTGCCAGGCGCCAAATCCGCGCTGTCAGACGCGTGCCGACCGTGTCATAACCTCGATTCGCCGTGAATCTCGGCGAGGCGTTGTCGTAGCGTTGCTACAACCTCATCAAAGGCTTCCCGTGTACCTACCGCAATGACGAGGACATGGTCGCAGCCACCAACGCAGTGGATCGCGACTTCGCACATCTCCGCGACCGTGATCGCATCCTCATGCCAGGAGGTCATGGGAGAACCGTCGCCAACTGCTTGTTGCCGGCCGACACGGACGCTCGTTTGATCGATGAGGTCGTGAAGCCACTTCGCCTGCAGACCAGTGGTTTGGACCCAGTCCGTATTCGCGCGCGACACCGCTTCGCTTAGCTCATCAGCGACTCTCTCGATTTGCGCGCCGTCGCAAACGACGACGATCGCGTCGAACATCTCCTCTCCCCAGGGCAAGTTCGGAAGCGGGCCGCCGGAGTAGAGCAGCGCATGGTAGTCGCGGGAGAAAGAGCCGTCTTCGTTGAGCCATTCGCCGACATACGTGAACATGTGTAGGAATACCCCATCCGATCCATTCCACGCCGGGATCGTACCCAATGCCCGACAAGGCGTCAACGAGTGTCCGGGACGGGAGCAGGGCATGGCTGGGCGGCCGGCACACCACGGAAGATGTCCCTCTGCGCACAATCCCCAAGAGCGCTAAACTCCGCTCGCCCCCAGGCCGAAGACAATTGCGGGGCGGCTTGTTTTCCACCCTGCCAGGGCGTACCATTCGTGGCATGGGGCTTTCGGGGGTAAAAGAGGACTATGGAGCGTCGCTGGATCGCCCGTCGTCAGTGCTCCTGTCCTTGTCCGGTCTAAGACGGACCGGACCCTTTCGCGTTGCGCCCCCCTGGATTGGGGCATTCTCCCATAAGTTTCGTCCTCGTATGATGTTGCGCTTCGGCCTCGCGGCCGGCGCGGGAGCAAGCGACTCATGGCAAGCGATTTCCGGCTCAAAGAGAAACTCCCCCAACTGACCGATCGGATCGTCGAGACCTACGCCGAGGTGGGCGCGATCAGCCATTTGGGCTATTGCCCCCTGCCCAACTACGACACGATCGTCACTGCCACCGAGGCCCTCAAGGAGGTCCTCTATCCCGGCTACCGCCGCCGCGACGGCCTCCACTTGGGCAACGTCACCTATCACGTCGGCGAGCTGATCGACACCCTGCACGACACGCTCACCGCCCAGATCGCCCGGGCCCTCTGCCACGACGCCGCCGAGCACGGCCCGCCCACTCCCCAGCATCGAGAGCACTTCGAGGCCCTGGGCCAGGCCAAGACCATGGCCTTCCTGGAGAAGCTGCCCGAGCTGCGGCACGTCCTGGCCTTGGACGTGGAAGCGGCCTACGCGGGCGACCCGGCCTGCAAGTCGTTGGACGAAGTGATCTTCTGCTATCCCGGCCTGGAGGCCATGACCGTCTACCGTCTGGCCCATCTGCTCCACGATCTCCAGGTCCCCTTGATCCCGCGCATGATGACCGAATGGGCCCACAGCCGCACGGGCATCGACATCCATCCCGGGGCCAAGATCGGCAAGTATTTCTTCATGGACCACGGCACGGGCATCGTGATCGGCGAGACGAGCGAGATCGGCCAATGGGTGAAGCTCTATCAGGGCGTGACCCTCGGAGCCTTGAGCTTCCCCAAGGACGCCGACGGCAACCTCGTGCGCGGCAGCAAGCGCCACCCGACCCTCGAAGACCGCGTGGTGATCTATGCCAACGCCACGATCCTGGGCGGGCAGACGGTGATCGGCCACGACGCGGTGATCGGATCGAGCGTGTGGCTCACTCACTCGGTCGAGCCGCACACCACGGTCACGATGGAGAGCCCCAATCTCCGCATCCGCGGCGGGCAAAGCGAGGCCCTGGGGCAGGTGGCGAAGGAGTCGACGAGGGGCTAGGGATGTAGGGTGGGACGAGTGAAGCGAAGTCCCACCGCTGTTCCCGCGGGCTCTTGGTGGGACTTCGCTGCGCTTGTCCCACCCTACGACTTCTGCACGAGGAGGACCCAATCGCCGTCGTCAGAGACCGTGACGGAGTTCTTCCCGCCCGTGACCTTCGGCCCGGCCTGCCACTGGCCGCTGCGCGGATCGTACCAGCGGGCGATGAGCGCCCCCCTCTGGGCTCCGCTTAACCGGATCTCCGCCTTGCCGCCGCGCGGGAAGTAGAAGACGTAGTCGTCCGGCGGTTTCGCGAGGCAGAAGCCTCCAGTGCAGAGTTCGTCGTGCGGGGCCAATTCGTTGAATGGGAGCGGCTCGAAGAAGCTGCGCAGGTGCTTGAGCTGAACGGCCGCCTTGCCCGGCCCGGGCTCGCCCATGTAGAAGTGGCTCACCCCGCCGCTCCAGTCGCCGTAGGTGGCATAGCCCCCCGCCATCGCGATCGACCAATGGCATCGCCGCACCCAGTCGGCGTTCTGCCCGTGGCCGGGCTTATCGAAGGACCCCTCGTAGCCGTACTCCTCGTTGACATAGGGCTTCGGCACCGGGAGGAACTGAAGGGCCCAGTCGTGGACCTTCTTCTCGTCGCCGTACTGCTGCGTGATGATGAAGTCGGCCCAGGGCGATTTCGTGTACCAGAAGTCGGCGTAGGCGTGGGCCGAGGCAAGACGGCCGAAGGGGTCGGCCCTCTTGACGAAGGCCCCCAGCGCGTCGCCCCACGCCTTGTTGCGGTACTCGTTGTGCTCGTTGCCCAGGTCCCACCAGACGTTGTCGAAGGCGGCCAGGCGACTGACGGCGTAGCGGTACAGGCGGTACTCAGCCTCGGTGAGCGCCCCGTATTCCTTCGGCAGCCCCTGCTTCTCGATGGTGACGATGCACGTGGCCACAATGCCGCGGTCGCGCATGCCGCGAACGGCGCGGTAGACCTTTCGCCAATGGGCCACGTTCAGCCGCGTGAAGTCGTAGGCGTGCGGTTTGCCCAGCCACGCGGGGAGCGGATTGACCCGGCCGGGCTTGGCCCCGTAGTTGGGGGCCTTCCACGGATCGGCCACACCGTGCTCCACGTCCTTGCTCGTGCGCCGGTCGAAGTCGCGCGGGTAGCCGGTCAGAAGGAAGCGGACCTTGTTGAAGCCGTGCCGGGCGCAGTAGTCGATCGTGGCGTCGATGTCGGCCAACGAGTTGGACGGATCGAGCAGGTGATACGCCGTGTAGCCGAGGTGATAGAACGGCTTCTTCGAGCCCGCATAGACGAAGTGCTTGGGATGCCGCGGATCGACGATCGCCGCCCCGGGCCGATCCGAGGAGGTGCAGATCAGTTCGCCAACGAACCGCCGCTCGATGCCTCCGCCGCGGAACACAAGCTCGTAACGATACGTGCCCCCGGCCGTTTGCGGACAGAACCGCAGCCGGAAGACGCTCCCGTCCTGCGAGTCGGCAAACCCCGGCACTTCGACCCCGGCCCCGCCCGGCTCGCGGAACTTGCCGGAGAACTCCGCTTCGGTGAAGGGGTTCTTGAAGGGGGGATTGGTCACCTTCACGACGAACTCGGCCACGTCGAAGCACGGCACGAGCCTTGGGGGCGCAGCCAACTCCGCGCTCGATGACTGCGCCACAGTTTCGGCAAGACAAAGAACAACTGTAACTCCAACCGCATATCCCATCACTAATCACTCCTGCACGTCAGTCTTTCCGTCTTGAAACTGCTGCGATTTGCACGCCACGCCAACGTCAAACCAGCACAGGCCGAATCCTCGTTCATAAGACCACGAATACACCCACCACTGATGCTCATGCCGTTGGGCGACCGGGTGCCGCTGATGCACGGTCTCCGTCGAGCTGAAGCGGATGCCGTAGAACCGGTACTGCGACACCGTACGCAAGTTCCGGCAGAGATGACAGGAGTACCTGGATTCCTCATAACGAACGCCGACGAGCATGACGAGACAACCCGCGGCCAAGAACGCCATGCAGGAGGTGAGCCTTCGCGTGCGACGCGTCATCTCACACGCCTCCGAAGCACGTCGCCCGTCCGACCGTACCTTCCCGAGTTAGTCCGGATCATGCCCTCACCCTCAGCCCCTCGCCCGCGCGCGGCAGAGGGGGTCATTAAGACCCAGCTTTCGCGCAGGTTTTCGAGTTTCTCGCCCATCGGAGTACGCGCAATGTATGGCAGGCGTGTCCTGGGGAAGATCCCATCGGCCGTCTTTGGTACACTACGGTCGTGAATACCCGTCGGTGATTCTAACGCGCCGAGGGCCGCCTGGAAACGCCCTGAGGAGACGGCCATTGTGAGCAATGCACCCGGTTTGCCCGAGGGGCGAAGTAAGCCCCCGCCGCAACAGAACTTGGACGCGGCCCTCAAGGCGGCCTTTGAGGCCGTCGGCCGTCAGCCGGCCGAGCAGTTGGTGTGGCTGGGCGCCCAGCCCGCGGACGCCCCCTGGCGCCTGCCGGTCCTGAGCGACGCCTTTGACGTGGACCTGGACGCCAACCGCGTGACGACGCCGGCCGGGCGCCCCGTGGGCCCGCACTGGGCAATCCTGGCCTTGCACTACCTGGCAATTGCCGCGCGTCCCGAAAGGCTGGCCCCGGAAATCACGTTCGCAGACCTCCCGACCGCCCGGTCCTATGCCGAGGTCTACCGCGCCCGCACGGTCGCGCGCCTCTGCGCCACGGTCGGCCGGGACGCGGAGGGCCTGCGCATCGCTGCGACGGGCCTTGGCGGGCGCGTGGTCAATACGGGCGATGCGGCCTTTGACTTCGACGTCTTCCCGCGGCTTACGGTGCGCCTGGTCTGGCACGCTCCGGATGAGGAGTTTCCGCCCTCGGCCACGCTCTTGTTGCCGCGGAACGTGGAATTGTACTTCTGCGCTGAAGATGTCGTGGTGCTGTCCGAGCGTTTCGTCGCGCGCCTTTCCGGTAAGCCCTTCTGAGTGCCCGGTACCCTGTCAGGGTGGCATGTCCACGCTCGCGTGGACATGTTCTCCAACAGGCATGGCGCGACCAACCTTCGGTTGGTGCCCGGCGTCGCCATGGCACCCGGCAGGTTATGCTGAAGCATAACCTACTTCTCCACCCGCACCGCACAGACTTTGGTCTCGGGGATCTTGGACACGGGGTCTAAGGCGGCGTGGGTCAGCACGTTGGTCGGCGTCTCGGCGAAGTGGAAGGTGAGGGAAACCACCCCCGGCGGACAAACGTCCGTGACGGCCGCCTGGGCGCTTACTTCTCCCCGGCGCGAGACCACGCGGACCACCTGGCCGTCGGCAATCCCCAGACGCGAGGCATCTTCCGAGTGGATTCGCAAGAGTTCCCGGCCGTGAAGCGTCTGGAGCCCCTCGACGCGCCGCGTCATCGTGGCGGTGTGGAAGTGGAACAGGCTTCGGTCCGTGGTCAGAAGCAGCGGATACTCTTCATCGGGCAGCTCCGCCGGCGGCTTGTACTCCAGCGGCACCAGCCGGCCCTTGCCGTCCTTGGTGGCAAACCGCTCGGTGTGGAGGGTGGGCGTGCCCGGATGGCCGGGCGTGGGGCACGGCCACTGCAAGCCCTGGTCTTCCAGCCGGTCGTAGGAAATGCCCCCGTAACTCGGCACCAGGGAGGCAATCTCCTCCATGATCTGGCTGGGGTGCAGGAAGTCGAACCCGCGGGCCCCCATGCGCTTGGCGATCTGGCAGGTGATCCACCAGTCGGGCTTTGCCTCCCCCGGCGGCTCGACCGCCTTGCGCACGCGTTGCACGCGCCGCTCGGTGTTGGTGAAGGTCCCGTCCTTTTCGGCGAAGGCCGCGGCGGGCAGGACGACGTGGGCCAGCCGGGCCGTTTCCGTGAGGAAGATGTCCTGGACCACCAGGAACTCCAGGTGCTTGAGGGCCTCTTCGGCGTGATGGGAATCCGCCTCGCTCAGGACCGGGTTCTCGCCGACCAGGTAGATCGCCCGGATCTTGCCCTCCAGAATGGCGTCCAGGATTTCAAGGTGCGTCAATCCCGGCGAGTCGCCGAGCGACGTTGCCCAGGCGGCCTCGAACTTGGCCTTCACGTCGGGGCTATCGACCCGCTGGTAGCCGGGATACACGTTGGGTAGCGCGCCCATGTCGCAGGCGCCTTGGACGTTGTTCTGGCCCCGCAGCGGATTGACGCCCGACGACGGCTTGCCGACGTTGCCGGTCAACAGGGCCAGATTGCTGGTGGCCAGCACGTTGTCGGTGCCGTGGGTGTGCTGGGTGATGCCCATCGCGTAGAGGATCGTTGCGGGCCGGCAGGTGGCGTACAGCCGGGCCGCCTCGACGATCTTCTCCCGCGCCACGCCGGTCGTCTCTTCAACGAAGTCAAGATCGAACTTGGACAGCGACGCCTTGAAGGGCTCCAAGCCCTCGCAGCGCTCGCGCAGGAACGCCAGGTCGGCAAGCCCCTCCTCGACGATGACCCGGGCCATGCCCATCATCAGGGCCACGTCGCTCCCCGGGCGGTGCTGGAGGAAGATGGCCGCGTCGCGGCAGAGGTCGATCTGCTTGGGGTTGGCCACGATAAGCTTGGCTCCCCGCCGCGTGGCCCTCCGCATCTGGAGCCCGATGACGGGATGGGCCGCCGTGGTGTTGGTGCCGATGGCGAAGATGCAAGCGGACTGGCCGATCTCGCCGATGGAGTTGGTCATGGCCCCGCTGCCGAAGCTCTGGGCCAGGCCGGCCACGCTGGGCGCATGGCAGAGCCGGGCGCAGTGGTCGATGTGGTTGGTGTGCATCACCGTCCGGGCGAGCTTCTGGATCAGGTAGTTCTCCTCGTTGGTACACTTGGCCGAGGAGATCGCGGCGAACTGCTCCCCCTGGCGCCGAGCGAGCTTCTCGGCCACCAGCGCGAGGGCCTCTTCCCAAGTGGCCGCTACGAGCTTGCCGTCTTTCTTGATAAGCGGCGTGGTCAACCGGTCCGGATGATGGACGAACTCGTGGCCGAAGCGGCCCTTGACGCAAAGGCTGCCGCCGCTGGCCGGGCTCTCGCGATCGCCGCACACGCTGACGATCCGGTTGCCGCGCACCCCCAGATACATGCCGCAGCCCACTCCGCAGTACGGGCAGACCGTCTTGACTTCGCGCGAAGGCTGCTGAAACGTCTTCGGGGCCAGCGCGCCTACCGGACATCGTACCACGCACTCGCCGCAGGACTCGCACCGGGACTCGACCAGCGGCCGGTTGGCGAAGGTGCCGATCGTCGTGTTGTACCCGCGATACGCGAAGTCGATGGCCCCGACTCCTTGCAGCTCCTCGCACGTGCGCACGCAAATCCCGCAGAGCACGCACTTGTCGGGATCGCGGCGGATGAACGGATTGGAGTTGTCGGGCGCGATGGTCCGGGTGGCCCGGCGGAGGCGTCCGAGCCGCTCCAGGTCGATGCCCACGTAGGCGGCGATCCGCTGGAGCTCGCAGCGGTTGTTCTTGTCGCAGGCCAGGCACTCGCCGTGGTGATCGACGATCAGGAGCTCCACGGCCGTGCGGCGGACCTTGTTGACCTCGGGGCTCTCGGTCCGGACGATGAGGCCCTGCTCGACGGGCGTCCGGCAGGCGATGGTCAATCCCCGGCCTTCCACCTCGACCATGCAGAGGCGGCATACCCCGACCGGCTCCAAGTCGGGATGATAACAGAGATGGGGGACGTAGATGCCCGCGGCCGTGGCCGCTTCCAGGAGCGTGGTCCCCGGGTCCGCTTGGATTTCCAGGCCGTCGATCTTCAGTGCAACGTCACCCACAACCGCACCTTCCCTCCGGCCGGCTGCCT
>CAYGZI010000068.1:0-14852 GCA_964354245.1 uncultured Planctomycetaceae bacterium | reverse complement strand
TGCCGGTGCCCTTGTCGGCGCCGGTGCCCCGGCAGGCCTCGCAGGTCTCGTGGCGCGTGAAGCTGATCTCCTCCTTCTTGCCGAAGGCCGCCTCCAGGAACCCTATAGCCAGATCGTAGCGCAGGTCCGCCCCCCGGCGCGCCCCGCCCCGCGAGGAACGGCGGGAACGGCCGCCGCCGAAAAAGGAATCGAAGATGTTGCTGAAATCGAAACCGCCGAAGATGTCCTCGAAATCGCGGAAGACCGACGAGAAGTCGTGCCCCCCGGCGCCGTCCAGCCCGGCGAAGCCGAACTGGTTGTAAGCCTGCCGCTTCTGCTCGTCGGCCAGCACCTCGTAGGCTTCGGTGGCCTCCTTGAACCGCTCCTCGGCCTCCCTGTCCCCCGGGTTGCGGTCCGGGTGGTTCTGCACGGCCAGCCGCCGGTAGGCCTTCTTGATTTCCTCCTTGGACGCCCCGCGCGCTACGCCCAGGACTTCGTAGTAGTCTCGCTTGGCCAAGCTGTCACTTCGGTTCGGTCGCGCCTATTTCTTCTTGCCGTCTTCGTCCACGACCTCGTAGTCCGCGTCCTCCACCGTCTCCCCCGCCTGGCCCGCGCTCCCCTCCCGGGTCTCCCCGCCGGAGGCTGCGGGGCCCGCGGTCCCGCCTTGAGCCTTGGCCGAACTGGAGCGGTAGACCTCCTCGGCCAGCTTGTAGGCGGCCTGCTTGAGGGCCTCGCTCTTGGTCTTGATCTCGGCGGGCGCTTGCGAATCCAGCGCCTTGCGCAGCTCGGCGGAGGCCGTCTCGATGGCCTTGCGGTCCGCGTCGGTGATCTTGGAGCCGTAGTCCCTTAAGGACTTCTCGGTGGTGTACAGCAGATTGTCCGCCTCGTTGCGCGCTTCGGCCAGCTCGCGGGCCTTCTTGTCCTCGCTGGAGTGCGCCTCCGCGTCACGCACCATCTTCTTGATGTCGTCCTGATTCAGTCCCGAGGAGCTCTCGATGCGTATCTTCTGCTCCTTGCCCGTGCCCAGGTCCTTGGCCGAGACGTGCACGATCCCGTTGGCGTCGATGTCGAAGGTGACCTCGATCTGCGGGACGCCGCGCGGGGCGGGCGGGATGCCCACCAGGTCGAAACGCCCCAGGGTGCGGTTCTGAGCGGCCATCTCGCGCTCGCCCTGCAGCACGTGGATGGACACGGCGGTCTGGTTGTCCGACGCCGTGGAGAAGATCTGGCTCTTGCGGGTGGGGATCGTCGTGTTGCGCTCGATCAGCTTGGTGAACACCGCCCCCAGGGTCTCGATGCCCAGCGACAGGGGCGTGACGTCCAGCAGCAGCACGTTTTTCACGTCCCCGCCCAGGATGCCGCCCTGGATGGCGGCGCCCACGGCCACCACCTCGTCGGGGTTGACGCTCTTGTTGGGCTCCTTGCGGAACAGCTCCTTCACCAGCTTCTGCACGGCCGGGATGCGGGTGGAGCCCCCGACCAGGATCACCTCGTCGATTTCCTCGGGCTTGGTGCCGGCGTCGGCCATGGCCTGCTTGCAGGGCCCCACGGTCTTCTGGATCAGGTCCTCGATCATCTGCTCCAGGCGCGCGCGGGTCAGGGTGTACTGCATATGCTTGGGCCCGGAGGCGTCGGCGGTGATGAAGGGCAGGTTGATCTCGGTCTGCTGGGTGCTAGATAGCTCGATCTTGGCCTTCTCGGCCGCGTCCCGCAGCCGCTGCAGGGCCATGCGGTCCTTCGCGAGGTCTATGCCGTAGTCCTTCTTGAAGCTGTCCACCAGCCAGTCCATGACCCGGTGGTCGAAGTTGTCCCCACCCAGGTGCGTGTCGCCGTTGGTGGATTTCACCTCGAACACGCCCTCGCCCAGCTCCAGGACGGAGATGTCGAAGGTGCCTCCGCCCAGGTCGTAGACCGCGATGCGCTGCTCCTTGTCCCCCTTGTCCAGGCCGTAGGCCAGGGCGGCGGCGGTGGGCTCGTTGACGATGCGCTTCACCTCCAGGCCGGCGATCTGGCCGGCGTCCTTGGTGGCCTGGCGCTGGGCGTCGTTGAAGTAGGCGGGGACGGTGATCACCGCTTTGTTGACCTTGTGGCCGAGGTACGCCTCGGCCGACTCTTTGAGCTTGCGCAGGACCTTGGCGGAGATCTCCGGCGGGGTGTAGTCCTTGTCGCCCACCTTGACCCGGACGTATTCCTCCGGCGCGCCCACCACTTTGTAGGGGACCATCTTCTCCTCGACGGCCACTTCACTGTGGCGGCGGCCCATGAATCGCTTGATGGAGTAAACGGTCCGGGTGGGGTTGGTGACGGCCTGCCGCTTGGCGGGCTCGCCGACGACAACCTCGCCGCGGTCGGTGAATGCCACTACGCTAGGGGTCAGACGGTTCCCCTCGGCATTGGGGATCACTTTGGACTCCTTCCCCTCCATGACCGCCACGACAGAGAACGTGGTGCCCAGGTCAATTCCGATGATCTTCTCGCCTTCGGCCATAACATGCTCCTTTCTGGGGTCAGCAGATCCCTCCAGCGGGACTCTGACACACGGTATTCGGCTTGGCATTCCATTGCAAAGGCCGTGCCGCTCTGACCGCCGGCAGCGTCAAGCAGCGCAACATAAAGCCATACAAGACTTTACGACTCCGCATCCAGGCGCCGCTCCCGCTGGCACCCGCCCGGCCCCTGGGACGACTGCCATTTTGACACACTCGGGCATGGGGCCTATGAATTGACAGGGCCTCTTGCCCCAAGTACAAGAGGTCAAGGGACCCGTATGGCTAAGACGCCCGCCAAGAAGAAACCGAACGACCGACCCAGACCGGTCAGCCCTCGCCCGGTCAGCCCGGCCTCGCTCCAATCCAAGCTCGACCGCCTCGACCGCCAGTTGCTTCGATTGGCCAACCAGCGCGGCCACCTGGCCCGCCAACTCGGAAACCTCTTCCGCGCCTCCGGCCAGCCGACGTTCGTCCTTGGGCAAGAGGAGGAAGCGATCGCCCGGGTCATTGGCCAGAATCGCGGGCCGCTGGACAGCCGGACGGTCCGGGCCTTGTTCCGCGAGTTGCTCAGCGGCTGCCGCCGGCTCGTCCGAGAGATGAAGATCGCGTTCTTGGGGCCGCTCTACAGCTACAGCCACTTGGCGGCGATCGACCGCTTCGGGCAGAGCGTGGAGTTCGCTCCGGTGGGGAGCATTGCGGCGGTTTTTGAAGAGGTCCATCGAGGCCAGTGCGATTATGGACTCGTGCCGCTGGAGAACTCCACCGACGGCCGCGTCGCCGACACGCTCGACATGTTCACCCGGCTTCCGGCCCGGATCTGCGGGGAGACCGAGCTGGAGATCCACCACACGCTTCTGGGCAGATGTGCCCGCAGCGAGATCAAGGAGGTCTACAGCCGGCCGCAGGCCCTGTCGCAGTGCCGCAACTGGCTGGCCAAGCACCTTCCGGCGGCACGCCCCATCGAGGTGACCAGCACCTCCACGGCCGCTCAACTGGCCAACGAGAAGCCCGGGGCCGCGGCCATCGCCAGCATCCAGGCGGGCGTCCATTACGGGCTCAGCGTGTTGGCCGAGCACATCGAGGACAATCCCGGAAACACCACGCGGTTTGCCGTGATCGGCGGCGAGCCCGCGCCCCGGACTGGCCGCGACAAGACCGCCCTGATGTTCCAGGTCGAGCATCGCCCGGGCGGACTAGCCGACGCGATCAACGTCTTGAAGCGGAACCGGCTGAACATGACGTGGATCGAGTCGTTTCCCATTCCGGGCTCGAAGGGGTCGTACATGTTCTTCGTGGAGCTGGAGGGGCACGAGACGGATGCCCGGCTCCGGCGTGCCCTGGCCGCATTGAAGCAGAGGACCCTCCGGCTGGAAGTGCTCGGCTCTTTCCCGGCGTCCAATGGGCCGGTATGACGCGCAAGATTCAGTCGCCGGGCCTGTACCCACTCATCGGTTCGATCGGCTTTTTGTGGCCGCTTCATACCGCGCCCGGCCCCGCGCCTCGATGTCGATTCCCTCGCCTCGATCGAGTTGATCGACGCCGATCTGGACCTGCCGACGAAACTCGACCCCCTTGTCGTGGGCACCGGTTTGGTAGATCATAGGCGGTTTCCCCGTATTGTCGTCCGTGTAGAGTAACAAGTCTGTACCCTTATGAGGAGTCGGTCCTGTGCGGCGTCCGTTCATTGCCGGCAACTGGAAGATGAACCTTGACCGCAGCGGCGCGGTCGCCTTGGCCCGGGAAGTGGCAATACAGGCAAGACGTTTCGACTACATCGAGTTGGCGGTCTTCCCTCCGAGTGTGTACGTGGAAGCGGTGGCCGAAGTCCTTAGAGACACTTCCGTCGGATGGGGGGTACAGAACGTCTACCACCGCCCCAACGGCGCGTTTACCGGCGAGATCAGCGTTTCCATGCTGCAAGACCTGGGCTGCCGCTACGCGATCCTCGGTCACAGCGAGCGCCGCCAGCACTTTGGCGATACGGATGAGGAAGTCAATCGGAAGCTCCTCGCGGTCCTCGCCGGCGGGCTGGTGCCCATCGTCTGTGTCGGCGAGCGGCTTGACGAGCGCGAGGCTGGACAGACCCTGGACGTCATTCGGCGCCAGATCAGCGGCTCGCTGGCCGGTCTGTCGGCCGACCAGATGTCGCGGGTGGTGATTGCCTACGAGCCGGTCTGGGCCATCGGGACGGGGAAGACGGCATCCCCCGAACAGGCGGAGGAGGTCCATCTCGCCCTTCGCAACCTCTTGGAGCAACGCTACAATGGCGAGGTTGCTCAGGCTGTGCGTATTCAATACGGGGGGAGCGTCAACGCCGAGAAGGCCCCCAAGCTCCTGGTGCAACCCGACATCGACGGCGCCTTGGTGGGCGGTGCGAGCCTGGTCGCCGCGGAATTCGAGGGAATCTTAGCCGCCGTGCGGCCCTGAGCCCGAGGGAGAGCAGCGCGCGTGGACGTTATTGCCTTTCTGTTGAAGTTCTTCCTGTTCGTCTTGGCAGTGTTCCTGATCCTGTTGGTGTTGATCCAGCGTGGGAAAGGGGGCGGCTTGGCCGGCGCGTTCGGCGGACTCGGAGGCCAGAGCGCGTTCGGGACCAAGGCCGGCGACCTGTTCACGCGGATCACGATCGGAGTGGCCGCGGTTTGGATCATCCTCTGCGTGTTCAGCGTCTACTTCTTCCGGATTCAAGGGGAGCTGATCGAGCAGTCGGGGCGCGCGGCCCCGGCCGCGCAAGGCGAAGGTCCCGCGGGAGGCCAGCCGGAACCAACGTCGGACTCCGGTTCCTAGCCCCGCCCGCGTTGTTGTTCCTGGAGGGTTCCTCTCTTGCCGTTGAGCATGACCGGCTTCGGTGAAGCCCGCTGCCAGGGCGACGGCTTGTCGGTCTCAGTGGAAGTGCGCACGATTAACAGCCGCTACTTCAAGCTGTTGACGCGCATTTCGGAGGGCTACGGGGCCTTGGAGCCGCACGTCGAGGGCGTCCTGCGCAAGCGGATCCGGCGGGGGACGATCCAGGTCTCGGTGCGCGTGGATCGCGTCCACCGTCCGGAGGAGTACCGCATCCAAGTGGAGGTGCTCAATGGCTACCGGCAGCAGATCGAGGCCCTCGGCCGGCAGTGGCAACTCGACCGCTCCGTGCCCCTGGAAAGCCTGCTCTTGCTTCCCGGCGTCGTGGAGGAAGGGACTTCGCAATCCGCCGCGGCCCTCGAGGATTGGCCGCTGATCCAGGAGGCCCTGGAGGCCGCCCTCGAGAAGATGGATCAGATGCGGAGCGACGAGGGCCGCGCCATGGCGGCCGACTTAAAGGTCAACTCCGCCCTGGTGGCCTCCTGCCTGGAGCAAGTGGCCCGGCGGGCCCCGCAAGTGGTCGAAGCCTATCGCGCCCGGCTGGAGGAACGGCTCAAGAGCGTCCTGGCCGAGTTTCAGATCACGCTCGATCCGGCCGACCTGATCCGGGAGGTGAGCCTGTTCGGCGAGCGGAGCGACATCTCCGAGGAGGTCGTCCGCTTGCGGAGCCACCTCGATCAGTTCCTCGCCGCGGTCGACTCGCCCGATAGCTCCGGCCGGAAGCTGGAGTTCGTCGTCCAGGAGATGTTCCGCGAGGTCAACACCATCGGGTCCAAGGCCAACGACGTGGAGATCGCCCGCCACGTGATCGAGATCAAGGCGGCCGTGGAGCGGATGCGGGAAATGATCCAGAACATTGAGTGACCATGGCGTCAGGCGGGCGCGGCAGGTTGGTGGTGGTTTCCGGGCCGTCGGGCGTGGGCAAGACCACGGTGCTGGAGCGTCTGCTGGCCACCTGCCCGCTGCCGCTTCGGCGGAGCGTCTCCGCCACCACGCGGGCGCCGCGGCCCGGGGAGAGGGATGGGGTCGATTACCATTTCCTCAGCAGAGAGGAGTTTGCGAGGCGGCGCCGGCGAGGGGATTTTCTGGAGTGTTTCGACGTGTTTCACCGCGGGGAGTGGTATGGCACCCTCCTCAGTGAGGTAACCCCTAGCCTCGACGCGGGAAAGTGGGTAGTCTTAGGGATTGATGTCCAAGGGGCACTCGCGGTGATGGCCCGGTGCTCCGACGCCGTCACGGTTTTCATCCGGCCCAGCTCCCTCCGGGTCCTTGAGGAGAGGCTCCGCGGCCGGAGGACGGAGAGCGAGCCGGCCATCCGGCGTCGCCTGGAACAAGCCCAAAGCGAGCTGGCCTTGGCCGACCAGTATCAATATCAGGTGATCAACGACGACGTGGACCAAGCGGTCCGGGAAATATGCTCCATTCTGACCCAGGTGGGAGAGGTCCCGCATGCTCGATGAACTGCGAGAAGAGCGGATCGTCAACAAGGTTGGCGGCCGCTTCAAGCTTTCGACATTGATCCAGAAGCGGTTGGTGGCCCTGATCAAGGGCTCGCCCGCCCTGGTCCAAATGGACACTCAGGACAAGATGAAAATCGTCATCCGGGAGATCATGGAGGACAAGATCTACCTGGATACCGAGTCGAACGTGCGGATCGCCGGGGCGACGCCGGCCGCGGTGGCCCCACCGGAAATCGACTTCGACAAGCTGTGAACCCCTATGCAAGGCCGCGAGCTACTGATCGGCGTCAGCGGCGGGATCGCCGCCTTCAAGACGGCGGCCCTGGTGAGCCAGCTCGTCCAGGCCGGCGCAGGCGTGACCGTCGCGATGACCCGCTCGGCCACGCGCCTGGTCGGTCCCAAGACCTTCGAGGCCCTCACCGGCCGCCCGGTGGGGACGAAGGTTTTCGGTCCCGGGGCCCATCCGCACATCGAGCTGGCCCGGAAGGCGGAACTCTTCTGCATTGCCCCGGCCACGGCCAATATCCTCGCCAAGGCGGCCCTCGGCCTGGCCGACGACCTGGTGAGCACGCTGCTTCTAGCGTTTACCGGCCCGGTACTGCTTGCCCCGGCGATGAACGCGGAGATGTGGAAGAAGCCCGCCGTCCAGCGCAACGTCGCGCAGCTCCGCGCCGACGGCCTAATGATCATCGACCCCGAGGAAGGCTACCTAAGCTGCGGCGAGGTCGGCCCCGGGCGCATGGCCTCGCCGGAGGCGATCTTTCGCGCGATTGCGGAAACGCTGAAGAAAAATGATGAATGATGAATGATGAATGATGAATCGGGCATCTCGTAATTCATCAATCATCAATCATCATTCATCATTCACCATTCGGCAATCTCCCCCATGCCTCGCATCCTCATCACCTCCGGCCCGACGCGAGAGTATCTCGATCCGGTCCGCTATCTGAGCAATGCTTCCAGCGGGCGCATGGGCCGGGCGATGGCCGCCGCGGCGATGGCGGCGGGTCATGAGGCGGTCATTGTGAGCGGGCCGGTTGAGGTGGACTATCCCGCCGGCGCCGAAGTGATCCCCGTTATCTCCACGCAGGAGATGCTCGACGCCTGCCTCAAGGTCTTCCCGCAGTGTGACGGCGCGATCGGCGTGGCGGCCCCCTGCGATTACCGCTCGGCTACAGTCGCTTCGCAGAAACTCAGCAAGACGGGCCGGTCGATCCATCTGGAGTTGGTGCAAACGCCCGACATCCTGGCCACGCTTGCGGCCCAACGGGAAAAGGGGACTGGCTCCGAGTCCGCGAGGTGCCTGTCCCCTTTTCCAGCGGGTGACGCGGGGGGGAAACAGGGGACTGGCTCCGAGTCCTCGAGGTGCCTGTCCCCTTTTCCGGCGAGAAACACCCGGCAGTGGATCGTGGCCTTTGCCCTCGAAACCGAAGACGGCCGGTCCCGGGCCCTCAAGAAGCTCTACGAGAAGCACTGCGACCTGATCGTGCTGAACGGCCCCGCGGCGATCCACAGCCGCGACACGGCGGTCGAGGTGCTCGATCCGGACGGCCGCGTCCTGGCGTCCCTTTCCGGCGCCAAGGACCAGGTGGCCGAGGAGGTCTTTCGGGTCATCCGGGAGCGGCTGATCCGGCGCTAGCGTTGTTCAGTCCCGTTCCGGCCAGAAGGAACTGACACCGGCCACCGCAAGGTGGCTGACCCCTTTTCCGTCTCTCGATGGCCGTTCACTTCTCCGCCGGGAGCACAACCTTGCCGGTGGCGTCTTTCGGCAGCCGGTCGTACCATGCCTTGAGCGACGCATAGTCCTTCGTGTCCGGCAGCGACCGGAACGTCCATAGGAGGCACGTGTGGGCCTGGTGGGCCACTTCGCGCTCCGGCGAGCGAAGGTGCTCGATGCAGATGGGAACCGCGCGTGCCTTGTCCGCGCGGTACAGCGCATCCAAGGCGAGGCAGCGGAACCGATCGTCGCCTTGGCGCAGGGGGTCGCCGAGCGCCTTGACCAACGGCTCGAACGCCCCCGGATCGGCCAGCGCCGCCAAGCCGCGGGCCGCCTCATGACGAACGCGCTCTTCCGTGGACGCCAGGCAGGATGCAATTGCCGGCGTGGCCCGCCGGTCGCCGATCGAGGCTAGGGCGCCGATGGCCGTTTCCCTCAATTGCACGTCGGTCGTCTCCTTCACAATCGCGATGATCGGATCGACGGCCTCGCCGGCTTTCAATCGCCCGAGAACGTAGACCGCGATTGACCTGCAATGGCCCGTGCTGTCTTGGATTTCGTTCAGGAGGAATGATATGGCCTGCGGGTGGTTGAATGCCGCCAAGTGTCGAACGACCTCATAGCGGTCGGGATTGCACGCGTTGGCGCGTAGAACTGACAGAATCGACGGGACGGCGGGATTGCCGATCCGCTCCAGGGCGTCCAGCGCCTTCTTTGCGTAGTAGGCGGAATGGCCGCGGTGTGTTGTGATGTACTGAGTCAGCGCGGCTACCCGCTTCGTTTCGTCGGCGAGACCCGCGGCGGCGTTGAATTGCCGGGCGCGCCGCAGGCATATCGCAATGGAGGCGTTGAGCAACTCCAGGGTGAGGGGCTCGCGGTTGCCCCAAGCGTTGGTGACCGAGCCGTCCGCGTCGGATTCATACGATAGCGTCAGAACGTAGCCGCCGGGGTTCCTCGGCTGATAGTAGGCATACACGTGGCCTTTGTGGATCCGCTTCACGCCTGCCCCGGATTTCACGAGGTCGTACCCGCCGCCGTCGCGCCGTTGGAGAAAGATGACCGCGTCGGACCGGCCCACGACAGCGGGCAGGGTTGGGTCGCCATAGACCTCCCAGGGAGCCATTGTCCTGTGGAGAGACGACAACCCCCGGACAGCGATGATCTCCCCGTCGGGCTTGCCCTTCAGGACCTGCCGCACCTGAAAGCGATCACCTTCGATCTCGGCGCCGCGGACAATCAGTTCCGCCTGATCGACCAGTTCCTCAATCGTCGCCCACGGCAGGCCGTCGGCCCGAGCGACGACGATTCCACACAGCATCGTGGCCGCCAATACGATACCCTTAGTGAGGCGCATGACCGCATCTCCTCTTCGATGCTCTCGACCGAGTTTGACGCTCCGCCACATGGTCCGCGTCGAGGATCGGATCACTCGTCCTCGGAGTTGAGTTGGTCGCGGTACTCGCGGCCCAACTGGATGACTTCGTCGAACTCCGGATCGTGGGCAAACATGCCGAAGGTGTCTTCGACGGTGCTCATAGGCCGCAATGGCTTGAGTGCGCGCTGCAACTCGGCCACCTGCCGTTCCAATTCGTGAACTCACCGTTCCAGTTGCTCCAGCGTCATGGCGACGGACTACTCCTCCACACCCAAGCTATTCCATCGTGATAGCCTGCTTCAATAGTACCACGGGCTGGACAGAGGGGATAGCCGTCTGATATCGTCATGGGGTTGCCAGACCGCACCGCGACTGAGGAACGATAACCCGTGCCGATCGACTGCCTTTGTGCCGGAATCCTGTTTGCCGATTACGTCTGCGCCCCCGTCCCGCGCATGCCGGAGGCGGGCGAGCTGATGCCGACCGAGCATATCAAACTCGCGCTGGGTGGATGCGCCTCCAATGCCGGGCTGGATTTGGCCAGGGTGGGCGTGAGGGTGGGCGTGTCGGGTTGCGTGGGCGACGACGCCTTCGGGCAGTTCATCGTTGAGACCCTGAAGGCCGGCTGCGTAGAGACCTGCGGCATTCATCGCGTGGCGGGGATCGGCACCGCCAGCACGATGGTCATCAACGTGAAGGGCCAGGACCGCCGCTTCATCAGCACCCCGGCGGCCAACACCCGGTTCACCGTCGCTGAACTCACCGTTCCAGTTGCTCCAGCGTCATGGCGACGGACTACTCCTCCACACCCAAGCTATTCCATCGTGATAGCCTGCTTCAATAGTACCACGGGCTGGACAGAGGGGATAGCCGTCTGATATCGTCATGGGGTTGCCAGACCGCACCGCGACTGAGGAACGATAACCCGTGCCGATCGACTGCCTTTGTGCCGGAATCCTGTTTGCCGATTACGTCTGCGCCCCCGTCCCGCGCATGCCGGAGGCGGGCGAGCTGATGCCGACCGAGCATATCAAACTCGCGCTGGGTGGATGCGCCTCCAATGCCGGGCTGGATTTGGCCAGGGTGGGCGTGAGGGTGGGCGTGTCGGGTTGCGTGGGCGACGACGCCTTCGGGCAGTTCATCGTTGAGACCCTGAAGGCCGGCTGCGTAGAGACCTGCGGCATTCATCGCGTGGCGGGGATCGGCACCGCCAGCACGATGGTCATCAACGTGAAGGGCCAGGACCGCCGCTTCATCAGCACCCCGGCGGCCAACACCCGGTTCACCGTCGCCCATATCCCGGCGGATTGGGTCCGCCAGGCCAAGGTGATTTACGTGGGCGGGTACCTGGTCCTGCCCGGACTGGAGACACCCGAGTTTGTGGAACTACTCCGCACGGCGCGGGCCGGGGGCGTGAAGACCGTTTTGGACGTGGTCCTCTTCGGCGGCGAGCACTACTGGGAGACGCTCGCCCGGATCCTGCCCGAGACCGACGTCTTTCTGCCCAATGACGACGAAGCGGCGATCATCACGGGGATCAAGGATCCGTTGGGGCAGGCCGAGCAGTTCCGCCAGGCGGGGGCGAAGACCGTGGTCATCACCCGGGGCGACCGCGGCAGCCTGTTGGTGACCGACGGGCTGCGGCTCCGCTCGGGCGTCTATCCGACCCAGTACGTGGGCGGCGCCGGCTCGGGCGATGCCTTTGACGCGGGCTACATTGCCGGGATGCTGGCCGGGGAGGACCCGGCCGGGTGCTTGCGATGGGGGAGCGCGCTGGGGGCAAGCTGCGTGCGCGGGGTCGGGGCCACGGAAAGGGTGTTTGACCGGGAAGAGGCGCTGGCGTTCATGCGGGAACATGACCTGCCGATGGATCGGTTTTGACGTGGGGCGCGACCGGCGGTCGCGGCTTTATGGTGGCGCGACCCACGGTCGCGGCTTTATGGTGGCGCGACCCACGGTCGCGGCTTTATGCTAAGAGGAGATGGTCGTGCGAATCGGACTGTTTTGCAGCGGCGGCGATGCCCCGGGAATGAATGCCTGCTTGCGGGCGGTGGTGCGGTCCGCGCTGTCGGCCGGGCAAGAGGTGGTGGGGATCATGCGGGGTTATCAAGGGCTCTTGGAGGAGGACTTCGTTACGGCCCCCGACCGCCGCAATCTCATGACCCTCCGCTCGGTCTCAAACCTCGCGCCGCTGGGCGGAACGATCCTCCGCACCAGCCGCAGCGAAGAGTTCCGCACCGACGCCGGCCAGCAAAAGGCCGCCCGCATCCTCAAGAAGCACGGGATCGACGCCCTCGTGCCCATCGGCGGCGACGGGACCTTCCGCGGGTGCGTGGCCTTGGCCCGCTTCTGGGACGGCCGGATCATCGGCTGCCCGGGCACGATCGACAACGACCTGATCGGCACGGATTTCACGATCGGATTTGCCACGGCGGTGCAGACCGCCGTGGAGGCGGTCGATAAGCTCCGCGACACGGCCGAGAGCCACGAGCGGATGTTCCTGGTCGAGGTGATGGGCCGGCACAGCGGCTACATCGCCCTGTACACCGCGCTGGCGGCCGGGGCCGAGACCGCCTGCATCCCGGAGACGCCCACCGAGATCCCCAAGATCAACGACCTGCTCCGCGATCTGAAGGCCAGAGGAAAGAAGTCGATTATGATCGTGGTGGCCGAGGGAGACGAGACCGGCGGGGCGGAGAACCTTGCCAAGGGGCTCGAGCAGGCCGGCTGCCCGTTCCAGACCCGCACGGTCATCCTCGGCCACTTGCAGCGGGGCGGCTCGCCGGTCTTTGCCGACCGGATTCTTGCCAGCCGGCTGGGCGACTTTGCGGTCCGGTCGATCCTTGCGGGCCAGACGGGCGCGATGGCGGGCGAGATCGGCGGCGAGCTGGTCCTCACGCCGTTCGAGGATACGTTCGCCCGGCACAACCCGGTGCCGGCGGAGCTGGTGCGGCTGCTGGAAACTCTGGCGAGTTGAACCGAGCACCGATCGCCACGGATCCCCTTACTGCGGGACCTTGCGGAATCGATGCCGCCCCGGCTCTACGACCACAAACGCCCCGGCCAGTTCGTCCTGCGAGTACGCATCCAAGACCCGACCCAGTTCCTGGTGAACGGGCAATTGCGTGGAAGGGCTCATGCGAAGGTAGACCACTCCGGCGCCAAGAAGCTTGAGGAACACCAGGTTGCCAAAGTCTCGGTCCCGCGTGACCAACAGGCGCCCTTGTTCTTGGGCGACCCCAAGCAATTCCTCGTCGCTTGCCTCCGACAGGCCGATCTGAGCGACTCGAACTACGTCGTGCCTCAAGCCGGTGAGGAAAGAGGCCGTAGATGCGTAGACGTCCTGATCCAGGAGCAGTCTCATGTCGGTCCCGCAGCGACGTGAATCTCTTCAGCCGCCACCAGTGCGATCGCATACTGCACGCACGCCCCGACGTCGTCGAGCGTCAGTTCGCCGTAGTAGTCTCGGATAATCTCGGCAAATGAGAGACCGTCAGCCACGAGCTCCAGGACGCTCTGGACCGGAATACGCGTCCCCGCCACGCAAGGCTTTCCGAAATGGATCTTCGGGTCAATCGCGATTCTGTCGATCATACTACGTCCCTTGGACGGATTTCCACATTTCCGCGTACTTCTCCCGCACAAACGGCTGCAACTGCTCGGCGAAGTCTGCCGGCAAATGGAGAATCCGGATCAACTGCTGCACGTCGGCCAGGTCGATCAGGCGGCCGGGACTGGTCATGCCGGAGGCGAGTTTCAGCTCGACGAGCGAGGGCAAGCTCAGCCACCGGACGCCGTCCTTCTCGATACTTGCCGCCTCCGGCGCGGGAAAGGCGACCGGCTTCGGCTTCCCGTCGCCCGGGTACTCGCCGGTTACGAGAAACTCGATGCGCACGCCGGATTCTGCGTCGCGCAGCGCCCGGCTGCCGGCAAACAGCGGGACGTACCCGAGGCCCTCCAGCCGGCGGTGCAGCTCTGCCAGCCCTTCGCGCGTCACAAGGATGTCCACGTCCTCGGTGAAGCGACGGAACCCGTGGGCAAACAAGGCCATCCCCCCCGCGATCGCGTATGGGACTTCCAACTCGCGGAGCCGCTGGGCGATCTCACGGAGCGTGCGGTAGACCGCACTCTTCTCCTCGAAGTGCATGCTCCCCTCGCGAAGTGCCCAATCCAAGCGGTCGGCCAAGAGCCGTTCGTAGGCGACAGTCATCGGGGCGGGTCTCCTCGGCTATTGTACTCTGCCGCCCCTGCCTTTCCCAGGCGGGTTGGCGGTTCCGTCCGGCGGTTGTTGACACCGGGCGTCCGGGGGTTACGATAAAGTCCGCCCGGCACTGCCGCTAGAGGCGGCAAGCCACAACGAGTGTGCTTCCATGAGTCATCTGTAACGAAAGGACGACTGCCATGCGACGTTTGCGAGTGATGCTGGCTGCTGTTGGCCTGTTGGCCTTGGGTTTGGCTGCGACTGCCCAGGCGGCGGAGAAGCCGGCGAAGATCAAGGCCCTCTTGATCTCGGGCGACGATGTGTCCGCGCACAACTGGCACGAGATCTCCGAGGCCACGCGAAAGGACCTGGCCGATTCCGGCCGCTTCGATGTGAAGGTCTGCGAAGACCCGCTGATCCTGGAGTCGGAAAACGCCCTGCGGGCCTACGACGTGATCGTCATGACCATTTATACCGCCAAGACGCCGATGATCACCGCCCAGGCCCAAGAGAACCTGCTGAATTGCGTCAAGGGCGGCAAGGGCTTCTTCGTGCAGCACCTCGCTTCCGCCTCGTTCGCCAAGTGGGACGAGTTCGGCAACCTCTGCGGGCGCAAGTGGGTCATGGGCACCTCGGGCCATGGCCCGCGCAGCGTCTTCGAGTGCAAGGTCTTGGACAAGGAGCACGCGATCACCAGGGGCATGGAGGACTTCAAGACCGACGACGAGCTGTACGCCAAGCTCCAGGGCGACGCGCCCATCCACGTGCTGGTCGAGGCCTACTCCGACTG
>CAYGZI010000067.1:0-15056 GCA_964354245.1 uncultured Planctomycetaceae bacterium | reverse complement strand
ATTCGTAGACGTCGTGGGTGAGCGGCTTCTGGCAGTAGACGTGCTTGCCGGCCTTCATCGCCGCCATCGAGATCACCGCGTGGGTATGGTCGGGCGTGGCGACCACCACGCCGTCGATGTCCTTCTGCTTATCGAGCATCTGGCGGTAATCGACGTAGACCTTGGCCTTGGGATACCGCTTGATTGTGCCCGCGGCGTAGTCCTTGGGGTCCACGTCGCACAGGGCGACGATGTTCTGCGACTCCAGGCTCCGGAGGTTCCCCGCGCCCATGCCGCCGATACCCACTCCGGCGACGTTCATCTTCTCGCTGGGCGGAATCTGCCGCGGTCCGCCGAGGACGTGGCGGGGAACGACGCTGACGGCAGCAAGAGAGACGCCAGCAACACTCGTCTTGAGAAAGCGCCGACGGTTATCGTATTCCGACATGGCAAGTCCTCCCTTAATTGAGAAGTCTGGCGAATCTTGAGGACATCAACGTGCGTCGTTCCAGGCGTCATGATGCCCGCCATCCGACCTGTCTTGCGACTCGTTTTATCTGACGGACAAACGCGTCATCCGGACGCTTACTTTTCACCTCCTCATCGGTCGTCGCGGCCCACCGAAATACCTGTTCGATGCTTCCGTAGCCGCGACGAAAGGCGCGAGCGAGTAGAATGCAGTTCTCCCTCGTGGGAGCGTGAAGCAAGACGACACGCAGTTCCTCGTCAGTCCACGGATTGCCCTTGTTTGTGTCGTCAAATGGCGCATCATGTTGAGCCTCGATCATACACTGACGAATGATACTCGCCTTTCGATCCAGCGACAAATCGTCGACCGGTTCCCTCAGCAACCGGCGAATAGCGTCTCGAAACTCCCTTCTTGTCATGACACCCTCTTTTTCATGATCCGAGTGTAGGATCCGGCGTGTTGATCTTCGACCGTCGTCATTCGTCCGGCATCGGTAGCCGGGACGTCGTTATGTCGCGTTCGCCTCTCAGAGGAACTCCATTCGGTCGGTCATTTGTTCCGCCGTCCGACGGCTGGCGAGGGCCGCCAGCCGTCGGATCTTGTCGCCGACCGAGTAGCGCTGATCGGGAATCACGACGATGCCGAAATGGCGAATCCCCTGGCGCAAGGACTCGCGGTGGAGCCTGGCGAAATCGCCAACGTTGAAGGAGTAAAGGGTGCGTCGCAACTGGACCGCAAAGGCCAGTTGTTCGGCGTCGGTCGCTCCGACGCGATTCGCCTCGCTTGTAGTCAACAGGTCCACGCCCCGGGCGCGCAGTCCCTGCACCACGGCGTGCTCCTCAGCATCTTCGTCCACGTAAAGGCGGACCTGGCTCATGACCCTTTGTTGCCCGGCGGATCCGCGTCCCGAAGCTCATCGTATTCTGCATCCAAAGCTGCCAGCTCGGATTCGATTTCCTCGCGGTTGGCATGGTAGTACGCCAGGGCCGTGTAGATTTGCCCGAGCGAGAGATGGGGGTACGTCCGGGCAATGTCCTCGGCAGTCTGACCCTGCTTGTATAGCGTGGCGATCCGGTGGACCGTGATCCGCGTCCCATCAATCCGGATACGCCCGCCGCAAACGCCGGGCGTTCTGACAAGCATGCTGTCGAGTACGACCGACACGACTCCGTCTCCTCCGAGCATGAGGACAGACACTCGCCTTATTATAACGCCGCTTTCGGCGAGGGGCTCCTGACCGCGGCGGGCCGACACGGCCCGGCTCTTAATCCTGAGCCCTGAACCCTGAACCCTTATATCTCCCACCCCTTGCGGTACTCCCGCTTCACCATCCGGTTGAGCTCGGGGATGTTCGTGCATTCCATCTTCGCCGCGTCCCACTCGACCTTCTTGCCCAGTCCCGCCCGCTCGGCGAGGCAGCCGACGAAGATCATCTCCGTCAGGCGGGCGCCGTACTCGAAATCCGAGCACGCTTTCTTGCCCTCCTTGAAAGCGCGGAGGAAGTCCTGTTGGTGCGAGCCTTTCAGGCGGGGGAGTTTCCTCTCCGGGCGGCCGAACTGCTTCTGCTTCTCCTCGGGGATCAGTCGGGGGCTCTCGCAGTAGTTGCCGCTGGACATCATCCCTTTGTCGCCCACGTAGATGGCACCGCCGTCGCCGTACTTCCGTTCGGGGTACTTCTTCTCCAATTCGACGACGATGGGAGGCCGGTGCTGCGCTTTCGCCATTTTCTCTTCGTCGCCGTCGAATTCCTTCTGCGGGTTGGCGGTTTTGATCCCGTAGTAGCCGTCGTACCAGAAGACCTTGACGGGCGGCAGCTTGTCCCTCGCGGGGAAGTCCCAGCGGACGACGTTCACCAGGGGGAACCGCTCGTCGCTTCCGCCCACGCGCTGCAGGGACTCCGCACTGACCGGCTGGCCGAGGTTGAGGGCCCAGAAGGCGCCGTCCAAGTTGTGGCAGCCCCAATCGCCGAGCGAGCCATCGCCGAATTCATACCAACTCCGCCACAAGGCCGGGTGGAGGTCGGCATGGTAATCGCGGTACTGGGCCGGGCCGATCCACTCGTCCCAGTGGACTCCCGGCGGGACCGGCCGCGTGGGCAGCCGCGCGCCGGTGCCGCCACGGCCGGTCGGCGCCCAGACGTGGATCTCCGTGATATTGCCGACCGCGCCGGCCCAGATGTACTCGCAGAGGGCGCGGATCCCTTCCTTGCAGTGCCCCTGGTTGCCCAACTGCGTGGTGACGTTTTGCTTCTTGGCCACCTCGGCCATGCTGCGGCATTCCTGGATCGAGTGGGCCAGCGGCTTCTCGCAGTAAACCCCCTTGCCCAGCTTCATGGCCATGATCGACGCCGTGGCGTGGTGGTGGTCCGGCGGGCAGACAAAGACCACGTCGATCTGCTTCTGGAGCTTGTCGAGCATCTTGCGGTAGTCGAAGAACTTCGGGATGGCGTCGAGCTTGATCTCCGGATACGGCTCCAGGATCTTTTCGGTCTTAGCGTATTGCCGCTCGTCGATGTCGGCAAAGGCCACGATCCGCTCGCCCAGCCGGGCAACTTCATTGATGCTGTCCTTCGCCTGGTTAGCGCAGCTAATCACCGCAGCCGCGACCTTGGAGTTGGGCGAGGGCTGAGCCAGGACGGCGGGGGCGCCGAAAAGCCGGACTCCGGCCGCGGCCCCGGCGACGATTGCGGTTCTCTTCAGCAGCTTGCGACGGTCAAAACGTGTGGTCATGGTAGGTTCTCCGGGAATGGCTCCGATGGTGGCACAGCCGCCCTCGGCTGTGGGCATTCAGTGGCACAGCCACCCCCGGCTGTGCCGGCTCAAGACAGCCGAGGGCGGCTGTCCCACATTGGCGGCTGTCGCATAATCTCGTGCGCCGGGCAGGTCCCCTTATTGTACTGTACGGCGGCCCTGTCTGCTATAATCCCCGGGCGGGTCCGAAGGGTCAAGACATTGCGAGGAGGTCAACCATGGGAAGCTTGTCAAGGGGTTCCGTTCCACTGAGGTCCGTTTTCCGGCGGGCCGCGATGATCGCAGCCCTCACAGCGATTCCGATGGCGGGGTTGTGGCTGTCGGCCGCCGAGCCGACCAAGCCGGCCAAGCCCAAGGTCGAATACGGCTACGACGACACGCCCTTTCTGCCCAATTCGCCGTGGCGCGTCCACGACCGCAATCGCCCCCAGCCGCCGATGGTCGATCCCGGCACCGCCGGCATGACCGTCCAGCCTGCCGTGGCGCCGTCCGACGCGATCGTGCTCTTCGACGGCAAGGACCTCTCGCAGTGGGAAGGCGGCAAAGCGGAGGGGATCGAGAACGGCTGCATCAACATCCTCAAGACCGGCGAGCTGCGAACCAAACAGCACTTCGGCGACTGCCAGGTCCACGTCGAGTGGGCCACGCCCGCTGTGGCCGACGGCGGCGCCATGAGCTGGGGCAACAGCGGCGTGCTCCTGATGGGCAACTACGAGGTCCAGATCATCGAATCCCACGACAGCCACATCTATGCCGACGGCAACGCGGGGGCGCTCTACGGCCAATATCCGGCGATGGTCAAGCCGGCCCGCAAGCCCGGCCAATGGCAGACCTTCGACATCGTCTTCACGGCCCCCAAGTTCGACGGCGATAAGCTCGTCAAGCCCGCGTACTTCACGGTCTTCTACAACGGCGTCCTGGTGCAGCACCACAAGGCGTCGCTGGGGCCGATGAAACACCGGGTGCTGGCCACGTACGACTCGAAGGACACCACCGGCCCGCTGGCCCTCCAGCAGCACGGCTCCGCGGTCCGCTTCCGCAACATCTGGATCCGCCCGCTGAAGGCGGAGGACTGATCGTAGGGTGGGACAAGCGCAGCGCAGTCCCACCAGGAATTCGCCGTATGATCGTTGGTGGGACTGCGCTGCGCTTGTCCCACCCTACAAGCTTTGGTCCTCAAGCAACCGCTAAAGCCCACGGGTTGCAGCCCGTGGGCTTGGAACTCGACTATGCGGTCTCAGCGACTGCTAACGGCTACCCTACTGCTCCTCCTGGTCTGCCAAGCCCACGCGGCTTTCGGCTGCTACGCCGTGATCGTCGGGCGCAAGGCCTCGGCCGACGGCTCGGTGCTGGTGGGCCACTTGGAGCAGAACTACGGCCGGCGGGTGTTGTACTTCCGCCGCATACCGCGCCAGCAGTTCCCCGAGGGCTCCGTCGTGCGCCTGCGGCGCGGTGGAACGCTGCCCCAGGTCGCCGAGACCGCGGCCGTGCTCTGGACGCAGAACCCGGGCCTGGAGTTCAGCGACGCTTACCTGAATGAGTACGGCGTGGCCGTGGTCAGCGACGGCTGCCCCACGCGAGAGGATGACTACCAGACCCTGGTCCGCCGCGGCGAGATCCGCGACGGCGGGATCGGATTGATGCTGCGGCGCCTCGTGGCCCAGCGGGCCCGGTCCGCCCGAGAAGGGGTCGAAATCGCCGGGAAGCTGCTGGAACGCTTCGGCTACGCCGATTTCGGGCGGACCTACGTGATCGCCGATCCGCGCGAGGCATGGCTCTTGGCCGTGGTCCGCGGGCGGCACTGGGTGGCCTGCCGCGTCCCCGACGACGCGGTCGTGCTCTTGCCCAACGTCCACATCATCGGCGAGGTCGGGGACTGTCCCAGTTTTCGCGCGACCCGGGCACCATGCGAAGCATGGTCGCGCATGGTGCCCGAAACGGGACTGTCCCCTTCGCCCACGGCTCCCGCCGCCCCGGCCCATTGTCTGGCCTCGCCCGACTTGATCGACTATGCGGCGAGCCGCGGCTGGTTTGACCCCAAGGCCGGCAAATCGTTTCACTTTGCCAAGGCGTATGCCGCCCCGCGCGACGATGCCCCCGACCCGCGCCAGTGGCGCGGGCAAGTCCTGGTGACGGGCTCGAAGGAAACGTGGCCGCCCGCGCGGCCGCTGCCATTTTCCGTCAAGCCGGCCCGCCCGATGACGGTCGCCGCGGTCATGGCGATTCTCCGCGATACCGGTGGGCCCGTAGCGCTGAGCACGCCGGCGACGCAGGAAGGGGCGGTCTTTCATCTCCGCGGCGACATGCCTCCGGAGATCGGCTGCATCTACTGGAGGGCCACGGCCGAGCCGGCCACGAGCGTGTTTACGCCGTGGTACCTGGGCATCACCGAGACGCCCGCCGACTACTGCCGGCCGGTGGACATCGCAACGCAGTTGAGCCTGGAGTACCAGTTCCAGCCGCCCGCGGGTACGTTCGACCGCGACCCCAAGCTGGCCTGGTGGACATTCAAGGACCTGCAGGACCTGGTCCACAAAGACTATGCTGCGCGCACCAGACGGGTTCAGGAGGTCTGGGCTTCGACGGAGAAGCGGATGCTGGCCGACCAGGAGGCGGTGGAGAAGAAGGCGATTGCGCTTTGGAAGTCCGACCCCGTGGCGGCACAGGGGTTCCTCACTCGGTACTGCGCGGAGTTGGCCGCCGCGGCATGCAAGGAGGCCGAGAAGCTGATCGCGGGGATCTCAATGACGAATGTCGAAGGACGAATGACGAATGACGAATGACGAATGACGAAGGAATGACGAAGCACGAAGCTCGAAAAAAGGGCATGCCCGCGGGGTTTCGTGCTTCGTCATTCGAGCTTCTTTCGTCATTCATCCTTCGACATTCGTCATTCTCTCCTATCGCGCCCGCACATCGTACGCGTACAGGTGATTGGCGTGGCGCAGGTAGAGCCGGCCGCCGCAGATCACCGGATGGCACAGCGTGAGATCCTGGCTCACCTTGGGCAGGTCGAACTGGCTCACCACGTCCAGCCCGTCGGGCTTGATCGCCGCCAGCGACATCTTGCCCTTGTCGGTCAGGCAGTAGAGCATTCCATCGGCGTAGGCGATCGACACCTTGCCCAGGCCCTTGTTCGTGAACCGCGTCTTGCCGGTGAGGAAGTCCACGCAGAAGAAGTCCTTCCCGCCCAGCCGGCACCCGCAGCCGTAGAGGCGGCCTTCCAGCAGGATCACGCCGCCGTGGCAGTTGTCGAACTCCTTGCGGTACCAGACCTCGGAGATGCCGCGCACGTCCGGGTTGATCTTGAGGAGTTGGCCGCCGCTGGAGTGGCCGCAGGTGATGAAGACGTAGCCGTCGTGAAACACCGGCGCCGTGGTATTCTGCCAGACCTTGCCGAACGGATGGGACCAGAGGAGCTTGCCGGTGGCCACGTCGATGCCGACCACCGAGCGCTGGGCCAGCGTAATCATCTGGCGCACCCCGCGGTAGCTCGCCAGGATCGGCGAGCAATACGCGGCCCGCTCCTCGAACTCGCGGTTGGTCCAGAGCGTCTTTCCGGTCCGCTTGTCCACGGCGGCCGCGAACGCCTTGCTGCCGCCGGGGAGGCAGAGCACCTTGTCCCCCTCCACGAGCACGTTCTCCGCCATGGCCCACGTGCCGTACCGGGCGCCGAACTCGGACTGCAAATCCACGGACCATGCCTCCTTGCCCGAGGAAGCGTCGTAGGCCGCGAGCCTCCCGGTGGGATTCATGTGATAGAGCATCCCATCGACGTAGGTAGGCGTGGTGCGCGAGCCGGGCTCTGCGCCCTGCCAAGCGGCGCCGTTGGGCGATTTCCAGAGGAACTTGCCACTTGTGTCCAGGGCGATGACCATCTCCTGGTCGCCGAAGTCCCCGGCCGTGAAGATTCGCCCCTTGGCAATCGCGATGCCCGACCACCCCTTGCCGCAGTCGGGATAGTCCCAGATCGGCTTCGGGCCGCCAGCGGGCCATTTCTTCAACAGGCCCGTGTCGGTCGAGATGTTGTCGCGATTGGGCCCGTGGAACTGCGGCCACCAGGCGGAATCGGCCGTCTGGGCGGGCGCGGGCGCCGGGGCGCTCAGCAAGAGTGACCCAAGGAAAGCCGCAGCGATCAATGTCTTTATCAGGCTCGCGCTCATATATCCTCCAGGTTGAAGGGGGGACAATCAGTCTATCCTGCGCAAGGCCGTGCCACAAGATTCTTGCGTCGAAGTTGACACGGCTGCTGGAGTCCGGCAAGATGGGCCCGTGCCCCGGCAGCGGTAGGTTATGCTCCAGCATAGCGCGGCGGAGCCGCAGCGAAACTCGAAGCACGAAATCCGAAACGAATCGAAAGCCTCAAGGGGGTTTGTTTCGGATTTCGTGTTTCGGGTTTCGGATTTGTTGCCGCTGCCACGCCAACGCTTCCTCGCAACAGGAGAGCAACGATGAGTAGCCCCATTGGCATCGTCCGCAGAATCGTCATCCCATGTTGGCTGGCAATCGCTGTCGCGGTCGCCTGTGCGCGGGCCGAGGACTGGCCGACCTACCAGCACGATGCCGCGCGAAGCGGGGTCACTTCGGAGAAGTTGCCGCTGCCGCTTGTGGAGTCGTGGGCCTTCCAGCCACGGCACGCCCCGGAGCCCGCCTGGGGGTCGCCCAAGGCGGAAGCAGTGGAAGGCATCCTGGAAATGCGGCGGATCCACTTCGACGACGCCTTGCAGGTCGCGGTGGCCGACGGCCGGGTCTACTTCGGCTCCTCGGCCGACGGCAAGGTCTATTGCCTCGACGCCTCGACCGGCCAGGTCCTTTGGACGAAGATCACCGGCGGTCCCGTTCGCCTCGCGCCGATGGTCTATGACGGCCGCGTCTACTTCGGCTCCGACGACGGCTACGCCTACTGCGTGGACGCCCGCACCGGCTCGACGGTGTGGCTATTCCGCGCCGCCCCGGAAGACAAGCGGGTCCTGGGCAGCCGGCGCATGATCTCGCTTTGGCCGCTCCGCGCGGGCGTACTCGTGGATAAGGGCGTGGCCTACCTGGGCGCCGGCATCTTTCCGGCCGAAGGGGTCTTCTTCTATGCCCTGGACGCCAAGAGCGGCACGGTGCTCTGGTGCAACGACAGCGGCGGCGAGGCCCCTCAGAGCCAAATCTCGCCCCAAGGGTATCTCTTGGCTTCCGCGACGACCCTCTTCGCCCCGATGGGCCGCGTCTCCCCGGCGGCCTTGGACCGCCGCGACGGCAAGCTCAAGTATCTCGCCGCCTTCGGCAAGACCGTGGGCGGGACCTACGCCCTGGTGAGCGAGGACGAGGTCTACACGGGGACCGAGGAGCTATTGGCCTATCGCGGCGAGTCGAAGGCCCGGCTGGCCACGTATCCCGGCCAGAAGATCATCGTGGCCAAGGACACGGTCTACCTGGCCGGCATGACGCGCCTCTCCGCGCTCGATCGGAAGGCGTATCCCGCGGCCAGCAACAAGGTGCGGTCGCTCCGCAGTCAACTGGCAGCGCTCCAAGCCGCGGCAAAGAAAAAGAGTCCGCTTCCGCCCGCAGACGCGGCCAAGGCTGAGGCCCTCCCCAAACAGATCAAGGCGGCCGAGGACGAGGTTGCCCGCGCGGTCCGCTGGGAGGTCCCCTGTCGGTTGCACGAGGCCCTCATTCTGGCCGGCGACGTGCTCGTGGCCGGCGGAGCGGGCCAAGTGCAAGCCATCGACAGTGCTTCGGGCAAGACGTTGTGGACCGGCAAGGTCGAAGGCACAGCCAAGGGGCTCGCGGCGGCGGGCGGGCGGCTCTTGGTCAGCACCGATACCGGAAAAATCTACTGCTACGGCGGCCAAGGCTCGCCCCAGCACGGCACCATCTCGCAGCCGATCGACGCCGATCCCTACAAGGATTCACCGCTGGCTCCGAAGCTCCGGCAGGCGGCGGAGACGATCCTCCAGCAGACCGACGTCCGCCGCGGCTACTGCCTGATCCTGGGCTGCGAGACGGGCCAGCTTGCCCTGGAATTGGCCCGGCGCACGGAGCTGATGATCTACGTTGTCTCGCCCGACGCCGAGAAAGTCGCCGCGGCCAGAAAGGCCCTCGACGCGGCGGGCGTGTATGGCACGCGGGTCTGCGTGGAACAGTTCCCGCTGGACAAGATCCCTTACTCCGACTACTTCGCCAACCTGATTGTCTCGGAAACGGCCACCGTTACCGGCAAGCTGCCCTGCCGTCAGGACGACTTCCTGCGGATGCTCAAACCGTACGGCGGCACGGTTCTCATCGACGACGCGCGAAAAGACGCCCCGCCCGCGGCGAAGACGACGTTGTCGAAGACCGTGCGCGGCCCCATCCCCGGGGCCGGCACCTGGACGCACGAGTACGGCAGCGCGGCGAACACCGGCTGCGGCGACGATACGGCCCTGCGCTGCCCGCTGGAGGTCCTCTGGTTCGGCGATCCAGGGCCGGGGACCATGGTGAACCGTCACTTGCGCGCGGCGGCCCCGCTGGTGGTCGACGGCCGGGTCTTCGTCGAGGGCGAAAACATCCTCATGGCCTACGACGCCTACAACGGCGTGCGCCTCTGGCAGCGGCCCATGCTCGGGGCCTTCCGCACCAACGTCTCTCGGGACGCCTCGAACCTGGCCGCCAACCGGCAGGCGCTCTTCGTGGCCCTCGACGACCAGTGCCTGCGCATCGACCCGGCCACGGGCCGCACGGTGAAGACTTACTCATTGCCGCCCGCGCCCGACGGGAAGCCGGGGCGCTGGGGCTACGTGGCCTGCACCGAGAAGATGCTTTACGGCAGCCGATCGGTCGCCGTCCGGGCCCTGATCGAGCAGCCGTGGTCGGCTGTCACCACAAGCGACTGCGTCTTTGCCGTGGACGTGGAGAGCGGGAAGCAAGCCTGGACATATCAGGGCAGGCAAATCCCGCACAATGCCGTGGCCATGGACACGGCCAAGGTCTACCTGGTGGATCAAGCCGTCACTGCCGAAGGGCGGAGGGAGGCCCTGGCTGCCAGCCTGCGACAGATCCAGCAACTCCCCGACGCCGATCGCGCCGCGGCGGAGAAGGTGCTGGGCAAGGCCGACGTCCGGAGCGTGGTCGCCCTGGATGCCCAGAGCGGCCAGGTCCGCTGGCGCAAGGCCGTGGACCTGACGCATTGCGGCGACGGGGCTGTCTCGGCGATGGTCCACAACGGCGTGCTGCTGGTGTTCGGCGTCTATACCGACGGCCATTATTGGAAGGAGTTCTTCGCCGGTCAGTTCGCCGGCCGGCGCATCACTGCCCTCTCGGCCGAGGACGGCAGCCTGCTCTGGTCCAAGCCCGTCGGATACCGCGTCCGTCCCATCATCATCCGCGACACCCTGCACGCCGAGCCCTGGACCTTCGACCTGCGGACCGGCCAGCCGAAGATGCGCGTCCACCCCATCACCGGCCAGCCCGACCGCTGGCAATATGCCCGGCCGGGCCACCACTGCGGCCTCCCCATCGGCACGCCCAATTGCCTCTTCTTCCGCTCCTGGAACCTCGGCTACTACGATCTCCTGACCAACTCCGGCACCATGCACTTCGGGGCCCAGCGCCCGGGCTGCTGGATCAACTTCATTCCCGCCGGCGGGCTCTTGGTCATGCCCGAGTCGAGCGTGGGCTGCATGTGCGCATTTCCCAACATGTGCAGCGTTACGCTCAAGCCCTCGGAGCACAACCACGCCTATTCCTACTACAGCGCTCCCGGCCCGCTCACGCCGGTAAAGCGCCTGGCGATCAACTTCGGCGCGGCGGGCGACCGCAAGGACGCGGCGGGCAAGCTGTGGCTTGGGTATCCGCGGCCGACGGGCTCGCTGGTGCTGCAACTGAAACTGGACGTTTCCTTCTTGCCCGGCGGCGGGTACGTGCAGAGCAGCTCCCGGTATCCACAGGTCACAGGCAGCAGCGACGCGTGGCTCTTTACCTCTGCCGCGGCGGGCCTGAAGCGGTGCGCGATTCCGCTCCTAGGAAAGGACGACCCGCCGGCCCGCTACCGGGTCCGGCTGGCCTTTGCCGATCCCGATAACACCGAGCCCGGCCGCCGGGTCTTCGACGTCAAGCTCCAAGATAAAGTCGCGCTTAGCGACGTCGACATCGTCAAAGAGTCCGGGGGCCGCAACCGCGCGGTCTGGAAGGAGTTCGCGGGGATCGACGTGAAAGACGGGCTTTCGATTGAGCTTGTGCCCAAGACCGCGAACCCCGGCCCGCAACAGGCCCCGATCCTCCAGGCCGTGGAACTCACGCGGGAGTAGCGTCACCAAGCCCGCCCACGGCAGCGACACGCTATCCCGGATCACCCGGGTGGCCCCCAGGGTGCTTTCGTCCTGGCCGGTCGCGGTGTATACTGCCGAACGATGGCCACGCTCAACCTCAAACCAACGCACAAAGCCGTCGCAGCCTACTACGACGCGCTCGCGCAGTTTGAAAGACTCGGCGTGAAGCACGAGGGCGCCGTGCGCTCTGCCTTCCAGAGTCTGCTGGAGCACTGCTCGCGCCAGGCCGGCCGCGCGCTGATTCCCGAGTACCAGCTCAAACGAAGAGGAGGAAAGCCGCTCGAGCCCGACGGCGCGATCGTGGACTCCCTCAGCCAAGTCCTGCGCTACGGCCTGTGGGAGGCCAAGGATACGGACGATGACCTCGAAAAGGAGATCGCAGCCAAGTTCAAAGCCGGCTACCCGCGCGACAACATCCTCTTCCAAGAGCCGCGCCGCGCCATTCTCTACCAGAACGGCGAGAGATTCTTCAACGCCGACCTGACCAAGCCCGCTCAGCTCGTCCACGTCCTCGACCTCTTCTTCGCCTGGCGGCCTCCCGCGTTTGACGAGTGGGAGAAGGCCGTCGAGGAATTCAAGCTCCGTGTCGAGGAGTTGGGCGAAAACCTCGCGCGCCTCGTCCGCAACGAGCGCCAAATCAACGCCGAGTATCAGGCCGCCTTTGCCGAGTTCCTGGGCCTCTGCCGCGCCTCGCTCAATCCGAACCTCTCCGAAGGCGCGGTCGAGGAAATGGTCATCCAGCACCTGCTCACCGAGCGGATCTTCCGCAAGGTGTTCGACATCGGCGACTTCATGCAGCGTAACGTGATCGCGCGGCAAATCGAGAAGGTGATCGAGGCCCTCACCTCGCGCGCTTTCAGCCGCGATGCCTTCCTCAAGAACCTCGAACACTTCTACGTTGCCATCGAGCAGGCGGCCGAGACGGTCAGCGACTTCACCGAGAAGCAGAGGTTCCTCAACACGGTTTACGAGCGGTTCTTCCAAGGCTTTTGCGTCAAGGTCGCCGACACGCACGGCATCGTGTATACTCCGCAGCCGCTCGTGGATTTCATGGTCGCCAGCGTGGAACACGTGCTGCGGACCGAGTTCAAGACCTCCGTTTCGGACAAGGACGTACACATCCTCGACCCGTTCACCGGCACGGGTAACTTCATCGTCAATCTGATGCGCCTGATCCCGAAGAGCGCGCTTGAGCACAAGTACCGCGAGGAGCTGCACTGCAACGAAGTGATGTTGCTCCCCTACTACGTCGCCTCGATGAACATCGAGCATGCCTTCTGGGAAGCAACCGGCGCCTACGAGGCTTTCCAGGGCATTTGCCTCGTGGATACCTTCGAGACGGCCGAGAAGAAGCAGCTTGAAATCTTCAGCGAGGCCAACGCGGAGCGCGTCGAGCGGCAGCGCAAGGCACCGATCAAGGTGATCATCGCGAACCCCCCGTACAACGCCGGCCAGGTCAACGAGAACGACAACAACAAGAATCGGAAGTACCAGGAAATTGATCGGCGCGTGCGCGTCACGTACGCCGCCGACTCGCAGGCCACGCTCCTCCGCAAGCTCAGCGACCCCTACGTGAAGGCGATCCGCTACGCCGCCGACCGCATCGGCGATGCGGGCGTGGTCTGTTACGTGAGCAACGACAGCTTCGTCGCCGAGAAGACCTTCGACGGCATGCGCAAGCACCTCGCCCAGGACTTCGATATCATCTACATCCTGGAACTGGGCGGCAACGTGCGCAAGAACCCCAAGCTCTCCGGCACCACTCACAACGTCTTCGGCATCCAGGTCGGGGTGAGCATCAATCTCTTCATCCGCCTGCCCAAGAAGGCTGGCGCGAAGCGGCGCGCCAGAATCCACTATCATGCGGTGCCCGTCGATTGGCGGCGCGAGCGCAAGTACGATTTCCTCAAGAGCACCGGCTCCGTGGCCGCCGTGAAGTGGACCAGGCTCAAGCCGGATGCGAGACACAACTGGCTCACCAACAAGACCGATGGCGAGTATTCCGGGTTCGTGCCGATCGGCAGCAAGGAGGTCAAAGCGAACGGCAACTCCGGGTTGCCCACCATCTTCCGCACTTACTCGCTGGGCGCGTCCACGAACCGCGACTCCGTTGTCTACGATTTCGACGCCAAGCGTCTCGCCAAGCGAGTCGAGCAGTTCGCCGATGACTACAATGCGGAACTGGACCGGTGGCGGAAGAAAGCCAAGCCCCCCGAAGAACGGAAGCAACTGGCCCAATACGTCGACGGCTTCGTCCGTTACGAACGCGTTAAGTGGAGCGAGACACTGAAGCGGCACCTCGTCGATCAAACCGAAGCCGCGTTTGACCCGGCTCGCATTTGCGACTCGCTGTACCGCCCGTTCACGCCGATGTCCCTATACTACGCGACGCCATTCGTGGATCGTCCTGGCCAGTTCGGTAAGTTCCTTCCAGCGTCTAAGAGCCGGAAGGAGAATCTCCTGCTGTGCGTGAACCTGACGGTCGAACGGCCCTTCACTTGCATCGCAACAAACCTGATTCCCAATCTGGTCGCGACTGCGGGCTTCGGCTCGGCAACCTATTGCTTCCCCCTTTATACCTACCGCGAGGACGGCAAGCAACGGAGCGATAACATCCCGCTCACCACGCTGCAGAGCTTTCAGAAACACTACAAGGACAAGGCGATCACGCGAGAGGACATATTTCATTACGTTTACGCGCTCCTGCACCATCCCGAATACCGCACCCGCTTCGCCGAGAACCTCAAGCGGGAGTTGCCTCGCATCCCGCTGTCCGGCAGGGCGGCCGATTTCCACGCGTTCGTCGACGCGGGCCGGAAGCTGGTCGACCTGCACGTAAACTATGAAAGCCAGAAAGCGTATCCCCTCAAGCACGTTGAGAATCCCGAGGCGCGGCTCGATTGGCGCGTCGAGGCCATGAAGCTCACCAGAGAGCGCGACGCTATCCGCTACAACGATTTCCTCACGCTCGCCGGAGTTCCGCCGGAGGTCTTCAACTACCGGCTAGGCAATCGTTCCGCGCTGGAATGGGTTATCGACCAGTACCGCGTCAGCCGCGACGAGCACGGCATCATCGCGAGCGACCCCAATCGAGCGGACGATGAGCAATACATCGTTCGCCTCGTCGGCCAGGTAGTCACCGTGAGCTTGGAGACCATTAGGATTGTCGGAGACCTGCCGCCGCTTGCGATTTGACCGTCGAGCCGAGGAGATAGGCCGGGAAACGGCCGAAGTGGACGTAATAAAACCGCTGATTCGCCAGGCCGGCTCAGCGGTAAGCCTTTGTAGGTTCTGCTGCCGCTGGCAGAAAACCAATCTGCACTTTCCTGAAAAACGGCTAGCTATTGCCTCCCGCTACGCCGCCCTGAAACCGGCCTGGATTGTAATCCTCCCGATGTTGCCCGTCAGCCCCCTCCACACAGGCATTCTGGGCGGTAGGCACCAGCGTCCGCCCCATCGCCTATGCGAACACGCGAAACGCCCCCGGCACCACCTCCACGGAAAGCGGGGCACTCCCCTTGAGCTCGCCGTCGAGGTCCAGCGGCTCAGGCCCCTCGTACTCGA
>CAYGZI010000066.1:0-15191 GCA_964354245.1 uncultured Planctomycetaceae bacterium | reverse complement strand
GAGCGTATCGAGGTCCCGCACGCCGCCGGCCGCCTTGACCTGGACGTGCGGCGGCGAGTGCTTGCGCATCAGCCTCAGGTCTTCCATCGTCGCCCCGCCGGTGCCGTAGCCGGTGGAGGTCTTCACCCAGTCCGCCAGCAAGTCGCCGCAGATTTCGCAAAGCCAGATCTTGTGCTCGTCCTTGAGGTAGCAGTTCTCGAAGATCACCTTGACCTTCTGGCCGTGGCCGTGGGCCAGGTCGATGACCGCCCGGAGGTCGTCGCGCACGTACTGCCAGTCTGCGCTTAAGACCTTGCTGATGTTGACCACCATGTCCAACTCTTGGCCGCCGTCGTCGAGGGCCTGCCGGGCTTCGGCCACCTTGACCGCCGTGGTGTGGCCGCCGTGGGGGAAGCCGATCGTCGTGCTGGCCTTGACCGCACTTCCCCGCAACAGCTCTGCACAGCGCTTGAGGTAGTACGGCACGATGCAGACGCTGGCCACGTCGTACTCCAGCGCGACGCGGATGCCCTTCTCCAGATCCTCCGCGGCGATGGTGGGATTCAGGAGCGAGTGGTCGATCATCTTGGCGATGTCTGGGAGGGTATAGTCCATGGCCGGAATCCGGGGCTGGGGTTCAGGGATTGGGGATTAGGGATTGGCGTGCGGAGCGATTCTCACTGCATTCTGCCTTTTGCATTCTTCATTTTACATTTTGCATTCTGCCTCCCCCGACCGCCAGTCCACACGGAAGGGCCGAATGCAAAATGCAAAATGCAAAATGCAAAATGCAAATTGGGGTAAACTCCCTATCCCCCAGCCCCTGAACCCTGAACCCCGAACCCTGAACCCTCTTCCAGCAGTCCCTCTTTCATGGCCAACGCGATCCCTCCCAACGCCCCGGCATTGTCGCCGAGCGCGGAGGGCATAATCGCCACGCCGTCCGTCGGGAACATCCCGACGCGCTGCCGCACCGTCTGGCGCACCGTCTCGAAAAGCAACTCCCCGATCTGCGCCACCCCGCCGCCCAGAACCACCAGGTCAGGGTGCAGCACTACGACGACGTTGGCCACGCCGATCCCCAAGTAGCGGGCCGCCCGGACGATGGCCTCCCGGACGTTCGCGTCGCCGGCCTCGGCGGCCTGGGCGATTTCCTTGGTCGTCACGCGCGAGGCGTCGCCTTGCACGAGTTCGTGGAGTTTCGGCGCCAGTCCGCTCTGCATCAGTCGGATGCCTTCGGCGGCGATGGCCGGCCCGCTGGCGAGCGTCTCCAGGCAGCCCTGATTGCCGCAGCCGCAACGGGGACCGTCGGGGAGGATGGTCTGGTGCCCCAGCTCGCCCGCCGCCCCCAGCGGCCCGAGGCGCAGCCGGCCATCCACGGCCACCCCGCCGCCAATCCCGGTGCCCAGCGCGAAAAAGGCCATGGTCCCGGCCGTGCGCCCGTGGCCGAAGCAGAGCTCGCCGAGAGTGGCGGTACGCACGTCGTTGAGGAGGTAGACCGGGCAGCCGACGCTCGGTGCGAGGATGTCGCGGACCGGCACGTCGCGCCACTGGGTCGGCAGGTTGGGGCAGAACTTCGTCAGCCCCAGTTTCCGGTCCACCAGGCCCGGCACCGCCATGCCCAGGGCCTCGGGCCGCGACTGCGACTGTCGGCAGAGGTCGTCCACCAGGGCGGCGATGCGATCCAGGACCTTCTGCGGGCCTTCGTGCGATAGCGTAGGGACTGACTTGGAGCACAGGGGGGCGCCGTCCCCGGTGGCCAGCAGGCCCTTGATGTTCGTGCCGCCCAGGTCCACGCTGGCATACAAGGGAGGCATCTAAATGACCCTTCAGGAATGACGGACGAGGAACAAAGGGCGCGAGAAATGAGAAATGAGAAATGAGAAATGAAAAGTGAGAAGTGACAATGAGATCACGTCCGTCAATTTGCACTTCGCACTTCTCATTTCTCACTTCGATCCCCGACGGTGTTCCCCCACCCCTCAAATCAACGGCCGCAAAACCGCCCCGCTCTCCCGCAACGCCTGCTGGCGGCGCTGGAGCGACCCCTCGTACTCGCGGTCCTCGACCTCGATGCACACGGGCCCGTCGTAGCCGATCTCTTTGAGGGCGTCGACAAACCGCGGCCAATCCACGTCGCCGCGGCCGGGCAGCTTGGGGGTGTGGAATTCCAGCGGCGTGGCCAGGATGCCCACGTCGTCAAGCCGGTCCTGGTGCAGCCTGGCGTCCTTGGCGTGGACGTGGAAGATACGGCCGGCGAACTCGCGGAGCGGCTTGACGTAGTCCATCTGCTGCCAAACCAGGTGCGAGGGATCGTAGTTCAGCCCGAAGCTCTTGCTGGGGATTTCCTCGAACATGCGCCGCCAGACCGCAGGCGAGTGGGCGAGGTTCTTGCCCGAGGGCCATTCGTCGGCAGTGAAGTACATGGGGCAGTTCTCGATCCCGATGCGCACTCCGTGGTCCTCGGCAAACCGCACCAGCGGCGGCCAGACCTCCTTGAAGCGCGGCCAATTGTCGTCCACGCGTTTCGTCCAGTCGCGCCCGATGAAGGTGTTCATCTGCCGCACGCCCAAGACCCCCGCGGCAGCAATCACTCTGCGGATCTGTTCCACGGCGACCTTTGCCTCCTCGGCATTCGGCGCCAGCGGGTTGGGATAGTACCCCAGGCCGCTGATGGCCACCCCAGCCTTGGCCATGATGTCTTGGACCCGCTGGGCTTCGGCCCGGCCGAACTCGGCGACGTCGACGTGGGTCACGCCGGCATAGCGCCGCTCGGCCTTGCCCACGGGCCAGCACATCAGCTCGACGCACTGGAAGCCCTCGGCCGCGGCGAACTTGGCGACTTCTTCCAGCGAGAGGTCCGGCAAGATGGCACTGACAAATCCGAGTTTCATGAGAATGCCTCCCTGTGGCGCGCGGTTGCAACTGAAGCAGTCAGCTATCAGAAAACCGTAGGGTGGGACCAGCGCAGCGCAGTCCCACCGGATGCTGGGTTCATCCTCTCGTTGGTGGGACTTCGCTGCGCTTGTCCCACCCTACGTCTTGTCCCGCCCTACGTCTACTTCTCTTCCGGGGGACTCTTGCTCGGCGGCCGCTGGCGAGCGCTTGGCGCCGGCAGCGTGTCCGACTTGGTGGGAGGCAGGCCGGCAGGGGTGGACGTGAAACGTGACAAGACCGACTTCGCGAAAACTTCTCCCATGAGCCCTTTGCTCCCCTTCAGCGTGACCGTCACCTGGGCCCCACTCTTCGCCCACGTCATGGCGTCGAGCAGTTTTTCAACCAGCGACATCCCCTCCTCCGCTGACTTGCGAAACTCCTCGGGCACGCGGTCAAGTCTCTTGCGCTCGTCCGCGAGGGCGTCCTTGGCTGTCTGTTGGACGGTCTTGACCAGCTCTTCCACCTTGGCGGCGCCGGCAGCATCTTCGGCCTCCAGGATCGCACTGGTGCGTGCAACATCGGTGAGGTTCACCTTGACCACCGCGCTCTGGAGCAGCAACGACATCTCGGAAAAGGGAATCCCTGGCGACGTCGGAGCGAATTGTCTCTGCTGGGCCAGGCCCTCCTTGATCGACTCCCGCACCGGCTCCAGGGCGAACGCCGCTACAATATCCTCGCTGACGTCGACGCGGCGCAACGGCTCGACCAGGGGGCTCTTCACCTCGCCGCCGGCGAGCATCTTCTTCAGGTCGGCCTCGCCGAACACGCACACCAGCACCGTGCGGTCGTCCGCGACACAGGTGATCGTGGGCGGGAACGACCGACGGCGCTGAAGGGGCTCCCCCGACTTCTCCGCGTTGGCCGGTTCCTTGACCGCCTCCTCGAACTTGTAGCACCTCTTGCCCGCAACCGTCGCCGCGACGATCTTGCGCGACTCCCGCGGCCCCCCAAGCATGAGCTTGGCCATGCTGTCGGCATCGACCGGCGGGCTGAAGCGCACCACGAGCCTGTCTCCGAGCAGTGTCGCCACGGGGTACTGGCTCCGCTCCTTCGTCGGCACAGCAATCAGACCCACCATCTGCTCGATCTTCAGCGGATCGAAGCTCATTTGCTTAAACGCCGCCACAACGTGCTCGTTTTTCAGCAGCGCCGCCACCTCGGGCGACCGCGCCATCTGCTGCGGATGGAGCACGACAACCCCACAGACATCGGCCGAGACATAGGACAGGTCGAGCTGCTTTGGGCGCGCCGGCTCGGCCCCTGTTGCCACGGGGGCGCAGAGCCCCGCCAACACCACCAGCCCCAGAAACATCACCGCGACAGAAAGCTTGGACATAAGGCACCTCAAATCGAGAAACGGTAGGGTAGGAAACCGTAGGGTGGGACAAGCGCAGCGCTGTCCCACCGGATCCTGGGCTCGTCCTCTCGTTGGTGGGACTGCGCTGCGCTTGTCCCACCCTACGTCTTACAGCTTTGCTCTCTCAACTGACAACCGACAACTGCCAACTACACCATCACCCACCGCTCCTCGCGATGGCTCTTCAGTATCGCCTCGCAAAGGACCACTTCCCGGTGCCCCTCGGCGAACGTCGGGAACGTCGGAATTGGCAAATCGGCCGGCTCGAAAACTCTCCCGATGTTCGCCAAAATGTACTCGTAAAACGCCCGGAAGCACTGCTTGAATGCGTCGGGGAAGCCCTCGTTGTGTCCGCCGGGATAGTTGATGTAGCCCCGGGCCAGGTCGCCCACCAGCGACGGATCGCGGATCAGGCTTTCGTTGGGCCTCTCGCGGTGGCCGATCCAGAGCTCGTTGGGCGACTCGCTGTTCCAGTACAGGGCACATTTTGAGCCGGAAATCTCATAGCGCAGGCAGTTCTTGCGCCCGGCCGTGACCTGAGAAACGTGCAGGCTGCCCCGGGCGCCGCCCTGGAAGCGGAAGAGGATGCAGCCGTAGTCCTCGGTGGTGATGGCCACGGGCTCGGTCTGCACCTGCTTGGCCATTTTGCCGGTGAACGTCTCGACCTCGCCCTTGGGCCGCTTGCGGACCGGATGGACCGTCTTCAAATCGGCAAACACGGCCTCGATCTGGAGGCCGGTGATCGAGGTGACCAGGTCCATCCAGTGGGTTCCGATGTCGGCCACGGCGCGGAGCTGTCCGCCTTGGTCGGCCAGGACGCGCCAGTTGTAGTCGGTCTCGTAGAACAGCCAGTCCTGGACGTAGCTGCCGTTAATGGCGTAGATTTGGCCCACGTCGCCGCGCTGGACCCGGTCGCGGGCCTCCAGGTTCAAGGGATAGAACCGGATGTTGTAGCAGACGCCCGCGGCAAAACCGGTTGAGGCGGCCAACTTCACCAGCTCGGCCGACTCGGCCGAGTTCATCGCCAGCGGCTTCTCGCAGATCACGTGCTTGCCGGCATTCAGCACGCGCTTGGCGAAAGTATAGTGCAGGACGTTCGGGACAGCCAAATGAACGGCCTCAACCGTATCGTCCGCCAGAATCTCATCCAAATCCCGGTACGCCTTAGGCAAGCCGAGCTTTGACCTGGCCGATTCCGACTCGGCCGCGTCGCACCCGAGGATCCCGCGGACCGGGATGCCCAGCCTCCGCAACGCCTCCACGTGAACCGGGCCGATGAACCCGGCGCCAACGACCGCCGCTCCGAGACCGCGCATGGGAGTGCCTCCCTGGGGTGCCAGTGTCCGCGGCCAAGACCGAGACCGGTGGCCGCGGCTTTACAGACTGAAGAGAATAACCTACGCTTCGGATTGGCCGGCTGTCAATCCCGTGGGACGGGTTTGGGCCGCGGGGACGCCGCCCCGCCAGGGTTCCGGCCGCGCGGCACAAGTGCGGCGGCTCAACGGACAACAACGCGCCATGGCCCGACGCAACCCAACCTACTACCTCATCAAGATCGCCCGCGTCAGCGGTTGGCTGCTTTTCCTATTGGTGCTACTATACATTGTCACCGGGTTTGCCCTGTGCGGCGACTACGGCTTCGGGTGGCTAGTTGACTACCAGGCTGCGATTGCCATCCATCGGTACTTCGAGTGGCCGCTGGTGGCCGTTTTTCTGACGCACTCGGCCGTTACCATCTACTTCGCCCTGCGGAGATGGGGATGGATCAAGAAGCGGACCAAGACCTGAAGAGCCCCGGACAGGCCGCGCCGGCGGAGGCGCCCGCGCCGCAGACGGGAGCGACCCGCCGCCAAGTGCTCAAATACGGCGTCTTGGGCCTGGCTGGCGCATCGGCCGCCGGAGCGGCCGGCTGGTGGGCCTGGCGCAAGGCCCAGTCGGTGATCCCCACCGAGATCTTTCCCGGCGATGCCCCGCAGGGCGAGCTTTGGGCCCTTTGGCAACAGTACGGCTGGACCAAGGAGGCCAAGCACTATCTGAAGCTCGGCCAGAACGTCCAGTGCAAGCTCTGCCCCAACGAGTGCCTCCTGGGGCCGGAAGACCGCAGCCATTGCCGCACCCGCGTCAACAAGGGGGGTACGCTCTACACCCTCGCTTACGCCAATCCCTGCACGGTCCATCTCGACCCCATCCAGAAAAAGCCGCTCTTCCACTTCCTCCCCGGCGCCACGGCGCTGTCGATCGCCACGGCTGGGTGCGTCTTCCGCTGCCTCAACTGCCAGAACTGGGCGATCTCGCAGGAGAAACCGGAGAAGACCAAGGACGTCGAGGCCGGGCCGATCCGCCTCAGCCCGTCGGCTTCTGAGCTGGAGTTCGAGCTGGTCTCGCGACGGCTTTCGATGCCCCCCGAGGACGTGGTCGCGCGCGCGGAGTTCCTCGGCAGTGCGACGATCGCCTACACCTACACCGAGCCGACCGCCTGGTACGAGTACATGCTCGACACCGCCACGCTGGCCCGCCGCAAGAAGATCAAAAACCTCTGGATCACCTGCGGCTCCATGCAGCAGGAGCCGCTCGTGGAGCTGTGCCAGGTGCTCGACGCCGCCAACGTGGACCTGAAGGGCTTCAGCGAGGAAAGCTATCAGAAGCTCAATAGCGGCCGTCTGGGGCCCGTCCTCGACGCCCTCAAGACGCTCAAGCGAGAGGGCGTTTGGATCGAGGTGGGCAATCTCATCGTCCCCACGTACTCCGATGACGTGGACACGATCCGCCGGATGTGCGGGTGGCTCGTGGAGAACCTCGGGCCCGACTGCCCGCTGCACCTCTTGCGCTTCATTCCCAAGCACAAGCTGGACCGCCTGCCCATGACGCCGACCGAGACGCTCTTGGCGGCCCGCAAGATCGCCCGCGAGTGCGGCCTCCGCTACGTCTACCTCGGCAACGCCCCGGAGGTGAGGGACGGCGAGACGACGTTCTGCCCGGGCTGCGGCAAAGTGGCCATCGCGCGGCGAGGTCTCGAAGTGGTCGGGATGGAACTCAACGTCGGCAAGTGCGGCTCGTGCGGCACGACGATCGCCGGCGTGTGGTCTTAGACGTAGGGTTGCCTCGCAAAGGAGTATTGCCCGTGAACGCAAATCCGTTTCCCCGCTGGTCGATGGTCGTCGCGTGGCTTCTGGCGGGCGCTGGCGCCTGGGCGGAGGTCGTGACCTACCCAGCCCCGCCCGGCGAGGTCCTCTCGCAGGACTACGAAGTCCTCGTGGACGGCAAGAAGGTCGATGTCTACACCGCACGGACCCTCGACCCGCCTTTCGCCGGGAAGGAGTGGGACTTCGGCGGGCCATACTGCTTTGCCAATTTCGATACCTCGGGACCGGTCACGGTGCGTATTGCCTCAAAGCGATCCCTGCGCAACACGGTCGTCCGCCCCCAGTCGCCCGGGGTCGAGCTTAAGATCGTGGACGAGCACACGGCCAGCCTCGCGCTGGACGGCCCGCGCAAACTGAGCGTCGAGCCCGACGGCAAGAAGGGGCCGCTCCTGCTCTTCGCCAATCCGCCCGAGCGCGACGCGCCCAAGCCGGGCGATCCGGGCGTGGTCTACTTCGGGCCCGGGGTCCACCGCCCCGGGCGGATCGACGTCACCAGCGGCCAGACGGTCTACCTGGCGGGCGGCGCGGTGGTGAAAGGGGCGATTGCCGCCAAGGGCTCGAACATCCGCATCCGCGGGCGAGGCATCCTCGACGGCTCCGACTACGAGTGGCGCAAGGGCCCGTACAACGTCACAATCGGCATCCAGGGCGAGAACGTGACCGTGGAAGGCATCACCATCCGCGGCTCGTCGCACTGGACGATCGTGCCGCGCGACAGCCGGCACGTCACCGTCCGCAACGTCAAGCTCTGCAACTCCCGCGTGCAGAACGACGACGGCATCAACCCCTGCAACTCGCAGGACGTGCTGATCACCGATTGCTTCATCCGCAGCGACGACGACTGCGTGGCCCTCAAAGGGCTCAACCTTGACTCGCCGAACAACAACGTCGAGCGGATCACGGTGGAGAACTGCACCCTGTGGTGCGACCGCGCGAGGGTCTTCCTCCTGGGCCACGAGAGCCGGGCGGCCTTCATGCGCCAGGTGACGCTGCGCAACCTCGACATCATCCACTTTTCGATGACGGCGTTTCTGCTGGAGCCGGGCGAGGACATGCGCCTGGAGGACGTCACGGTCGAGAACGTCCGCATCCACGGCGAGGGCCAGGGCGAGCTGGTGCGCCTCAAGCCGGTCGTGAACCAGTACATGCGCAAGAAGGTGCCCGGCTTCATCCGCAACGTGCGCTTCAAGGACGTGGAGCTGACCGGCCGGCCCGGCCGCTACCGGGTCCAGTTGTCCGGGGCTGACGCCGTGTACGACGTGCGCAAGGTGACGTTCGAGAACGTCTCGATTCTGGGGAAGGAACTCACGCGGACTTCGCCGCAGGTGACGATCGGCAACTACGTCGAGGGGGTCGAGTGGCGGAAGAACCTGATGGCGAAACCAACGAAGTAGAAGCGGAGGAGCGTCTGATGAGAGCACCAGGGTTTCCGGCCTTGTTGGCCGTCTTGACGTCCACGTTCCCATGCGGCATTGCGTCTGCTCAAGACCGGCCCAGGGACGTTCTCTTTCACTGCGACTTTGACTCGGCCGCGTGGCTCAAGGACTGGGGTTTGACCAAGGCCCCGGAGCGGGTCGAGCTGGTTTCCGCCGATCCCGAGCGCAAGTTCGAGCCGCTGCGCGGCAAGGCGCTGCGGGTGCGGATCGACCGCGGCGGCCATTACGGCCTGAGCCTGGAGTTTCCTTTCAAGAAACGTCTCGGCTACGAGCCGGAGGAGGCCTACTCGCCGGCCACCTCAATAGGGCTGAAGTCGGCCGTTGCGTTGTCCACGCAATAGCCGACGTGGGTGATCTGCTTGAGCGGCCGCACGAGGGCCGCTTCCACCGTCTCGCCCTTGGCGGTGAAGATCACCTTCTGGCTTTCGAGATCGACAGTGACGGCGACGTCCACCGTCTCGTCCACGCCGACGTCCAGCTTCTTTGACGTGCTCTTCCCGCCCTTCAAAGGCCCCTGGACGATCAGGGCGGTCTTGTTGCGCAGGCGGAACCCGCACTTGACGAGCTGCTCGTCCTTGGGCCCGTCGCCCAGTGCCAGGAAGCCGTTAATAAGCTGGCCCGAGGAGACGACGCGAATCTTGGCCTTGAGCACTGCCTTTTTCGTGAGCGGCGTGGCCAGGCGCTTCAGCGCGACGCCGTCCTGCTTCGGCGCTAGGCCGCGGAGACGGTAGCCGAGCTGCGACTCCACGACGGCGGCATTGCGCACCCGCTGGAAGTCCCCGTCCTTGCGGACCTCGGGCGGTTGCCAGCCGTCGGGCTTGGTGGTCTGCTCGTTGGAGGGGATCGAGACCGGCTCGCTCTCGGCGCGGTCCAGCGGCGACGCGCCATCGGCGCCCAGGCAAAGGACCTGCCCGGCCGCCGTGGCCATGAACAGCCGGCCCCCGGCCGCGGCCATGCCGTCGAATACCGGCGGGGCCGCGATGCGGTAGCGGGCCAGCGGCTTGCCGTCGGCCGCGGAGACGACCCAGAGCCGCCCGCCCAGCTTCCCCTCCAGGGCCGTAAGCTGCTGCTCCAACTGCGCCTTGACCTCGGGGGCATCGGGGAGCCGCCACGCCTTGCGCTCGTCGAGCACGTCGGGCGGGCCCGCGACAAGCAGGTTCCGCCCGGCAAGCACCATCGCCCGCACCTGGATCGACGGCCGGTCGGCGACCCACTGGAACTGGGTCGCACTGAGGCTCGTGCGCGGGAACATCTGCCGGAGCTTCCAGTCCGACGAATCGGCGCCCTTGCGCGCGGACTGCGAGTTGATCTCGCGCTCGCCCGCCCGCAAGCGGCGGATCGCCTCATTGCTGGGCTGCTTCCGGGCGGCGAACAGCTCGTATTCGTGTACCGACGTGTTGGTATAGTATTCCGGCTTGCGCCCGTAGCCGTAGACCGCGACGGCGTCGAACGCGAGGATTCGCCCGGATGGCGCGTAGCGGCCGGTGGTGAACCAGCTCCCGTATCCGCCGCCGACGCTCTTGCCGTACTCCCAGTAGGAGCGGTGGAACCAGGTGTCGTCGAGCATTCCGACCTGGCAGAAGAGGTGGGCGTCTTCGCCTTCCTGGTCGGCGATCTCACGCGGCGCCACTTGGAGCCGCTTGCCCTCCAGATCGAACTGCTGGGACCGCATGAAGAGGCGCTTGCCGTCGCTGGAGAGGACGTCGGGCAGGGCGACGGGCATGGTGAGCCCCTTGACGTAGATTTGCAGGTTCTTGCCGGTCTGCGGATCGCGGTCGTCCAGCACCGTTTCGGAGAGCTTGCGCCCGGTCCTTACGTCGAGCCGCACCAGTCGCATGCCGCCGTCGAGAAACATCGACCTGCCGGCCACACAGTACGCGGCGTCGCTGGCGACCAGCACGCTCCCGCTTGCCGGCCAGGCCGACTCCAACTGGTCGTAGGCCACCATGCGCCGGTCTTCCGGTGCGGCGCGGAAGCGCCAGATCATGGCCCCGTCGGCGGCGCGCAGGCAATAGACCCAGCCATCGGCCGACCCGAACAGGACCCGCCCTTGGTGGATCGTCGGCGGCGAGTCCACGCGCCCGCCCGCAACGTAGCTCCATAGGACTTTGCCGGATGCCGCGTCCAAGGCGTGGACCGTGTGGGCATCGACCGCGGCGACGAAGACCCGCCCGCCGGCCACCACCGGGCTGCTGAGCTTCCCGCCCAGGTCCGCCTGCCACACCGACTTCAGTTCCGCGGGCACGGCCGTCTTCGTGGCCCCGCTGCGGGTCGCGTCGTGCCGGAATGTCGGCCAGTCGAGATATTCATCCGCGTAGCGGGCGGGCTTGCCCGCCGCTTGGCTGCCACCCGTGTCGTAGGCCGGGCCGCGCTCGATACGAGAATCTTCGTCGGCTTTCCGCTCTCCGCTTTCCGCTTTTCGTTCCGGCGCGAGCGCATTCAGGCCCGTGAGCTTCGATTCCAGGTAGCAGCCGCAGGAATGGGGCGGGGCGTAGACGAGGCCGTTGGCGGGCATGATGCCGTAAATGCAGCCGCCGCGGACCCAGTGGTTTGGCATCCAGTGCTTGGCCGCCACGTCGATGAACTCAATCCCGGTCCGCGAGGTCAACAGGTACTTCTCGGTCGCCTTGGCCCGGTAGCAGCGATGGTGAAACCAGTAGGTCTCGACGTCGGGCGGAAACTGCGACTTCACTTCGCCCGTGTGCAGGTCGCGCCCGGTGAAGATGCCCGAGTCGGCCCCGTTGGCGATCTCGCCGGCCCAGGCCAGCCCTTGGACCACCAGCAGGTCCTCGGGCGACGCATGGCCGGAGCGCGGGTGCTTGGCGGTCCAGAGGGTCTTGCCGTCGGCCAGCGAGAGGGAGGTCATCGTCCGGTCGCCGCCCGAGAAGAGCACCACGTCCTGGTAGACCACCAGCGTGGGGCCGAACGACACCGGCATGGGCGTGCGCCGCGGGACGGGCGAGGACTTCCACAGCACGCTAGCGTCCTTGCGGTCGAGGCAGATCACTTTCTCGCCGTCGTGATAGAGCACGTGGGCGCGGTCGGCCGCCAGCGTCAGCGGGGCGATGGCCGCGTCTTTTTGCCACAGGACCTTTCCCGTCTCGGCTTGGATTGCCACGATCCGGCGTGGTTGCTCGTCCCAGGCCCAGTCGCGGTTGGCCCGCGTCGTGCTGTCCCAAACGAAGGTATTCCGCTGTTTGTACTCCGGCCACTTGGAGGGCGCCTGGTTGACCTGGACGAAGAGCACGCCGTCGGAGTAGATGACTTCTTCGGCATTCTTGGTGCCCTCGTAAGTGCGCAAGGTCCGGCCCGTGGCCGCGTCCAGGGCGCTCAGCGGGGCGTCCAGGGCGAGCGTGACGTAGACCTCGCTGGCGACGGCGACGAGGCGGCGCGGCACCTGGCCAGGCCCGCTCTTGAGCGGCCAGAGGTGAGTGTTCCACGACGCCAGCGGCCGCTTCCAGAGGATCACGCCGCTGAAGGCGTCCCGGCCGACCAGCCACCAACTGGCCGGCAAGCGGATGGACGAGGTGGGCCCTTCATCGACGATGTAGAAGACCCGGCCTCCCGTCGACACCAGGGCACTCATGCTCGCCATGTGATCGTGGTGGCGCGACCACTTGGGGCTTCCCACCCATTGCAGGCGCCGGGGTGGACCCACGACCGCGTCGTGCCCCACGGCGTTGCCGGTCGCGTCGTGGAGGTAGTGCGTCCACTCGTCGATCGCGTCGGGCCGGGGCTTGACCGTCTTGGCCCACTGCCCTTCCTTCTTGAGGTAGGCGACGCCGCCGGGCGCAAGCACGCGCATCACCTCGTCCATTGGCGCCCCGGCCGCATTTTCTGCGACGAAGAGGTTGACTAGGTTGTCCGCGTAGGGCAGGTGATTCCCGGCGCACTGGTCCACGGAGACCCTGCCGTAGAGCCCCTGGGAGCGGATGTGCTGCCGGGCCCGATCGACCGCTTGGGGGTCCTTGTCGAGCCCTTGCACGAGGTACGGGCCTGCCTGGCCGATGGCCGCGGTCAGCCGGCCGTCGCCGCAGCCGAGATGGACGACCAGCCCGCCTCGAACGCCCGATCCGTTGAGGAGTTCCTTGGCCAGTGCGCTCTCCGGCGGGTCCGCGGAATACGTGGCGGCGGCCGAGAGCCCGGCCAATAGCGCGATCGCGGTGAAAGAGACGAGCAGCCCCCTTAGAAAACGCCTGCTGTACATGGCTTCCCTCCGCGCGGTCAAGTCTTGCCGCATTTCCCAATCGGCCTCGCGCCGGACGTGCCCCGGCCGGCGCACGCCAGATATCTTTGCCGGGGGCCGCGCACGCGTCAACCCGATGCCCGCCGTGGCCCCGCGATCCTCGCCCTCCCTCCTTGCTGGCGGTATGCCGGCTCAGCCTCCGCCCGGGAGGGTTCGGCCGGCCGCAGACGGTTCCCTCACGGCCTCTTGCATTTTTCTGCGTACCCACTCTAATCATCGCATTCCCCGTTGCGGACGGACAAGTTGTTGTACCCATTACCTCGCAAGGAGGGTAAGACCCATGGCCAAAGTTGCCGCCACGAAGAAGCCCCTGACCAAGACCGAACTCCTGGCCAACATCGCTGCCGCCACCGATGTACCCAAGAAGCAGGTGGTTGCCGTTCTGGAAGCCCTGGCGGACGAAATCCGCAAGAGTCTTGGCGCGAAGGGGGCCGGCGTGATCGCCATTCCCAGTCTGGTGAAGATCGAGAAGAAACGCATCCCGGCCCGGGCTGCCCAGAAGGGTGTCCCCAACCCGTTCAAGCCGGGTGAGCTGATGGACCGCCCCGCCAAGCCGGCCTACAACAAGGTCAAGGTGCGGGCCTTGAAGCTGTTGAAGGAGATGGGAAAGTAGTTGGCTGCCCGAGCCGGTCTGTCGCTTCGACGGCTCGTCCATCCCAATCGCAAGCAAACGCCTCCGGCCACCGGGCGACACGGAACACCGCGCGGCTCGAATCGCCGATGTTCACGATGTCGCCCTGGTCCGGGGCGTTTGATCGTCGATGCCTGCGCGGATCCACCTGGGTCCAGCGAGGCACCCTATCCCACCGTCCCGCGCACGGCAATGTACGCCGCCACCAGCGTCAGCGTGATCGCGGCGATCCGCTGCGTCGCGGACCTCAAGCGCGCCATGGCGAGCATCCCGGCGGCAAAGATGATTGTGGGGACTGGATCGCCCCAGCGGACCGTGGGATAGGCAAAGCCCCGCTCCGAAAACGGCCACAACAGCGGCACTTCCCAGACCGGCAGGTCGCGCCCGTAGGAGAAGAGCACGTCCAGGCCCAAGTGGCTGTACGCAGCCGCCAGACCGACGATCGCCCAAACCAGCAGTAAGCCCCACGAACAGCGGACTGCTTTCTCCGATTTGCCCGGGGCGACGCTGCCCCAACTGCTGGGGACCGCCTTGCCGACCCGAGTGAAGAGATCCCAGCGGCACAGCACGACGCCGAGGATGACCGCGGAGAGGCCCGCGACCAGCAGGTTGTGCCCCCACACGCGATGCCCGGCCGCGTAGCAATTCGCGCCAAACAGCAGCGTCAGCCCGTCCCAGTCCGGCAGCGCAGCGGCGCATCCAGACCATGCAACGATCTGCCACCCCCAGCGGCGGTGCAGCCCCACGGCCATCGCCCCATCGACGCCGAGTATAATGTGCTCGTAGATCGTCACGAGCTACAGCGTCCCCTTCGTGCTGGGCACGCCCGTGATCCGCGGGTCCGGCGACACGGCCATGCGCAGGGCCCGGGCCACGGCCTTGAAGATCGCCTCGGCGACGTGGTGGCTGTTGCGGCCGTAATGGACGGTGACGTGCAGGTTGCACAGGGCATTGGCCGCCACCGCCTGCCAGAAGTCCGCGACCAGCTCGCTGTCGAACTCTCCGATCTTCGCCGTGGGGAACTCGGCTTGACAGACGAACGAGGCCCGGCCTCCCAAGTCGATCGCCGCAGTGGCCAGCGTCTCTTCCATCGGCAGCGTGAAATGCCCGTAGCGGCAGATCCCGGCCTTATCGCCCAGGGCCTCGCGCAGCGCCTGGCCGAGGCAGATTCCCACGTCCTCGACGGTGTGGTGCTGATCGACGTGCAAGTCGCCGCTCGCCTTCACCTTCAGGTCGATGGCGGCGTGCTTGGCCAAGAGCGTCAGCATGTGGTCGAGGAAGCCGACGCCGGTTTGCGTCTGCGACTGGCCGCTGCCGTCCAAGAGAAGCTCCAGGACAATCTCGGTCTCAGCGGTCTTGCGTTGGATTTGGGCGGTGCGGGACATGGGGGAGAAAGGATGAAGGATGAGGGATGAAGGATGAAGTTGGATATGTGCTACCTACTGCCCTCTGCCTACTGCCC
>CAYGZI010000065.1:0-15274 GCA_964354245.1 uncultured Planctomycetaceae bacterium | reverse complement strand
GAGAACGTGGGCGTAAACCGCATGGTCGATCGCGGCCGGCTGACCTCCGGCGGGCGCCTCTTCACGCTCCCCAAGAACCCGCGCACCAACCGGAGCTGGGTTACGGTGGCCTTCTACGATTGGGACGGCGACGGCCAGCAGGATTTCTTCCCCAGCTTCGGCGACGGCCCCGACGCGGGCAAGATCGTCTTCTACCGCAACACGACCCGCCAGCACAACGGCGCGCTCACCTTCACCCGCGTCGGGCCGCTCGGGACCGTCTCGGGCGTCCCGGTGGCCGGGGGAGCGCAGGCGGGCGGCTGGTTCCCCTCGATTGCCTTCGTCAAGGATTGGGACGGCGACGGCGACGGGCGGATCGACATCCTCGTGGGCAGCAACCACCACTGCTATCTCTACCGCAATCTCGGCGGCCAGACGGACGGCCTGCCGCGACTTGCCGATGCCGTGCCCATCCAGGCCGGCGCCAAGGACATGGTGCTGGCGAACCCCCGGTTCGACTTCGCGGATATCGACGGCGACGGCCTCGTGGACCTCTTGGCCGGCACGCAGCCCGGGCCGGTCTGGTGGTTCAAGAACGTCGGCACGCGCGGGCGGCCGGTCTTCGACCGCGGCACGGTCGTCGCTTTCGGCGGCAAGTACCTGATCGGCGACGCCCACTCCGGCGTCAAGGCAGCGGACTTCGACGACGACGGGCTCGTAGACCTGGTGGTCGGACGCTTCTGGGAGCGGACCGAGCTGACCGGGCCCGACGGACCGCGGGACTTTGGCGGGCTACTGAAGAACGTCGGGACCCGCACCTCGCCCAAGTTCGAGCGGCGCACGGCCGGCTGGCCGTTCACCGAGCAATTCCAGATCTGCGACGCGGTGCGGCAGAACTGCGTTCGCGCGGTCGATTGGGACCGCGACGGCAAAATGGACCTCCTCGCGGGCGACACGGACGGCTTCATCTGGCTGTTCCTCAACCAGACCGGCAGCCGCTTCCCCGTCTTTGCCCGCGGAGAGAAGCTGCGGGCCCACGGAACGACTCCCCTCTCCCGTTTCGGGAGAGGGGCCGGGGGTGAGGGGACGTTGCTGCCGGATCGCGAAGTTCTTGTCGGACAGCCGCTTTGCGTTGCGGCCACCGGCGGCCACGCCCGCTTCGACGTCTCCGACTGGAACAACGACGGAAAACTGGACCTCGTGGTGGCCGACGGGCACGGCACGGTGACGTTGTTTCTGAACCAAGGCGATGGAACGCTGAGACGCGGCGAGGCGCTCACCGCCGCGGGGAAGCCGGTTCAAGGCACGGGCCGGTCGAGCGTGCTGGTCTGCGACTGGGATGGCGACGGGCGCAAGGACGTTGTGCTGGCCGGCGAGAAAGGGTACCACTTCTCTCGCAACGTCGGCTCGCCCGGCAGCCCGGTGCTCGAAGCCCCACGGCCCATCCTGTTTAACGGACGGAACGTGAGGTATGCCCGGCCCAACCTCGGGTCGTTCGTCGATTGGGACGGGGACGGCAAGCGGGACCTGATCGGCTGCGAGTTCGAAAACAGCGTCCGGCTGTATCGGCATCTCGGCTCCGGCCGCCCGGGCGAAGAGCCCCGGTTCGGCCCGCCCGAGGGACAAGTCATTCTTCAAGCCAGCGCCCCTCAGATGATCTCCGGCGCCGACGCGATCGACTGGGACGGCGAGGGCGACCTCGACCTGCTCACCGGTCAAGGCCACGGAGGCAGCGGCCTGCGGTTCTACCGGCGAGACTACCTCGAGGACGAGGTCACCGGCAGACATCCTCTGGTCAGTGTGATCGCAGTGGAGCAGCGTGACGCGCGCGTTAAGTAGCCCGGTCACTCCGTGACCGCCCGCCGCGTCAACGATCACCCTGGTGTCCCTCTCGCTCATGCCAACCTTCGTGAGCATCGGCCTGCCAAGAGGTGAAAGCCGATAGCCGATAGCCGATAGCTAAAAGCCAATAGCCGCGTTATGCTGAAGCATTACCTACGCTTGGTGCTCGTTCCCTCGGCCCTCGCCGCCGGGATCGTCTTGACCGCGGCCGGATGACGCGGGCTGATCGTCGGTAACAGGAACTAATCAGTTGGAGCAGTATCGGGATACGAGATCGACCTCAGTTTCGGGGAGGCCGACCACGGGACTCAGTGCGACTGAAGGAAACACATCCGAACCGGCCTCACCGGGGGCTTCAACGGACGGATGCGCAGGCACTCGCGGCGGCGGCGCAAGCCCGCGGCCAACGTCGCTAGAGTACGAGGGAGCGTCCCTTTCCCGCCGGCTTGCCGCGGCAACCATCCACATGAGTTCTCTCCAGCGGTGGTTGATCGCATCCAGGCTAAGGCCCGTCGCCACGGAGAGCGCGCCCAAGACCGCAAGGCCCGAAGCCAGCACGGCGGAGGGCAGGCGCGAGATCTTGCCGGTCTGGATGAATTCGACGACGGGCAGGGCGCCCACCAACAAGGCGAAGATCCCCATGAGCATTCCCAGAAGGGAGAAGCACAGCAAGGGCCGATACGCCTTGAATAGGTCGAACACCTTCAAGAGCACTTTTGCGCCGTCCGAGAACGTGCGGAGTTTCGAGTGGGAGCCCTCGGGCCTGGCGCCGTAACGGACGGGCACTTCGCTGACGACGAAGTCGTACTGGAGGGCCTGAAGGGTCATTTGGGTCTCGACTTCGAAGCCCTTGGAGATCAGGGGAATGGTCTTGACGAGATCCCTGTTGAAGGCGCGGTAGCCGGACATGATGTCGGTCAGGCGGTTGTTGAACAGCAGATTCACCAGGCGGACCACGAGGTAGTTGCCGGCCACGTGGAACGGGCGGAAGGAGCCGTCGCCGTACTGGCCCAGTCGGGTGCCCACCACCATGTCGGCTTTGTCTTCCAGGACCGGCTGGATGAGCCGGTGGACGCTCTCGGCAGGATACGTGTCGTCGCCGTCGACGAGCACGTACACGTCTGCGTCGATGTCGCGGAACATCGACGCGAGCACGTGGCCCTTGCCTTGCCTTTTTTCCCGCCTGACGATGGCCCCTTCCGCCGCGGCTATTTCCGGCGTGCCGTCCGAAGAATTGTTGTCGTACACGTAGATGGCTGCCGCGGGAAGTTGCCGCCGGAAGTCGCATATCACCTTCCGGATCGCGATGGCTTCGTTGTAGCATGGGATCAGGACTGCGATCCTCGGGCTGCCGGGGACGGGATTGAAGGTGGATGACGCTGTCGTGCTTGCGGCCATGGGAACGGTCTCGCTTCAGTCGTGGAAACCGGGCGAGGGTCGCCCGGGCCCCTGGGTGAGTGGGTCGCTCGGGGCGAGCGGCTTGGGGTTGCGGCCTACGATCCGATACAGGCCAAAATCGGCGTTGGCGAATGCCAGGCTCAGGTGGGACGCATTGCGGCGCGCGAAATCCCGGAGATAGGCAAGCCGCGCCGGCTCTTCGGCGTCGGCCAGCGCGTTGTCGTTCTCGACCACTGCCAGCCAGGCGGCGTCGATCCGGTCGAAGTAATCCCAAAGCCGGGCATCGTCCTCCGGCATGTGATAGGCGGACGCCCGGCGGGAGGTCAGAAGCGACATCGCGCGAGGCTTGATGAACACCAGCACGTCGTCTTCGTCCGTGTGGGTCCTTACGTAGTCAAACAGGGCGACGGACTCGGACTTGAAGATCCCCTCGGTCATTTCGAGCTTCACCTGCGTTGCAGCGGCCACGTAGGAGCCCGACACAGCGATGCCCAGCGACGCGAGCACCGCCCTTCGCAGCGCGGCCCGCCGCGCAAGCCACGGGTGTTCCAGACCGCGAAAGGCGAACAAGAGATACAGAGGGAAGATCGGCTGCAGGTAGCGCGCGCCTGCATAACCGGGAAAGAGCAGCAAAGCAGGCAGGTACAAGGCCGGGAAGATCTCCAAGATGGTTACTTGGCGCCTGAGGCTGGAGACGTACCCCAGCGCCGCCAAAGCGGTGACCGCCAGGAATATCAGCCCGCCCAAGGGGCCGAAGTAGCCATTGTGCCAGAAACCCGCGCTTTCCTTGAGGTACTGAACCGCGTTTTCCACGAACACGCCCGGTCCGACGTTGTATTGATCGAAGTAGGCGGCGTTGCCGCCGACCGCGATGCCCTGGGCGGCCGCCAGGACGATGAACACCGCGCCGACCAGGACGGCCCATCCGGTAATCCGCCGGTAGCGGAGGAAATCGTAGATCAGCACGGAGGGGAACAGTAGTCCCCCCAATGTCCGCGCACCGTACGAGAGGTACATCAAGAGGGCGGCCGGCAACAGGCACCGCAAACGCGGCGACTCGGCACGCGCGCCGTCGTATGCCCTCTGGAGAACCAAGATGGTCAGATAGAGCAGTGCCATGAAGGGCAGGTCGGAGCCGATGTTGTTAGCGCCGCCCAGCCATTTACGGTTCAGGCCCACCAGAAGCACGCCGGCCAACGCGTGCGGGAGCGGCAGCTCTCTGCGGAAGCAGAGGAACACAAACCCTAAAAAACACACCAGCGAGGCGATCATCACCAGCTTCATGACCTCGAGGTTCAGGCCAAAAAACACGTAGACGGGCGCCAACAGGAGTGGACAGACGGGCGGGTAGCAGGGCGGTCCGATGGTCGCATAGGACGGATTGTAGATGTACCCCGTCTCGCCATAGGGGATTCCTTGCGCGAGATTCTTGGCATGATGGACGTACTGTGCGAAATCGTCGCCCCAGCGTTGTCCCCGACGCAGCGTGCCCAAGTGAACTGCTGCGATCATCAGCAGCACCCCTGCGGCGAGGAGCGTATGCCAGGATTTTGTGCTCATCCAGTCCTGCTGCATCTGTACCCCAGCTCACATGGCAACCGCATGGCGCAGCCCACCGTAGGAAAGGATAGTACATCGCCACAGCGCGGGGGGGCGGCTCCGCCGATTCTTCTGCAAGCATCGAGGCAAAAAGCACTTGCGTTCAGGATCCCTCACCCCACCCCCTCTCCCGCGGACGGCCGAGGGAAGTCATCACCCGCCACGCGCCGCACGCCGTCTGCCTTGACGCCGCGCACCAGGACCTGCTATAAGCCCCTGTGATTTCGGGCTTTAGGGTTCGCCCGGACTGCCCCTGATGTGTGCCACGGCTTGGAGGAAAGACAAGCCGTGCTCGCGGTGCCAGCGAGCGCGCCATGCCAGTGTGCTGTTCGTCGCTCCGGTCGCTCGCAGCCAGCCCGTGGCTTTTCGCACTGTCCCTCGTCCCGTTCTTCCTGCTCGTCCCGTTCAGCCACCCCGCTGCCGATGATTTCGTCTATGCGGGTCAAGCCGAAGTCGATCTACTTTGCGGACGTCGGAGACGATCCTTCCGTGGACCCGCTGGTCGCCCGCTACTTCGGCGTGCCGGCGATAGCGATCAGCCGTCAGCCGACAGTTATCGGAAAGCCAAGAGGTGAAAGCTGAAAGCCGATAGCTGAAAGCCAATAGCCGCGTTCTGCTGAAGCATAACCTACGTTCTACGTTCCTGCGTTCTCTCGAATCGTCGGAGCCGCCGCCATGCCGAATCTGGAAGAAGTCCTTCGGGCCAAACAAGACCGCATCGACCAGTTGCACCGCTGCCAGCCAGGGCGGACCGCCCTGGTGGTGATCGACATGCAGCATGGGTTTCTCGACCCGGGGGCGGCGCTGGAGGTGCCGCAGGGCCGCCAGATCGTCCCGAATCTCGCGGGCCTGGTCGAGACCTGCCGCCGCAAGGCCGTGCCGGTGATCTTCACGGAGTTCGTTTACGCAACGGCCGTGCCATGCCTGCGCGGCGACCCCTTCGGGCCCGAGCACTTGCCCGCCGTCCCGGGGCAGCCGACGGGCTTCGGCCATCCGTCGGGCAATTGCCTGATCGGCCTGGAGTGCGGCGAGGGGGCCGAGTCGGCGGAAACGATCGCCGAGCTGGCCCCGCGCCCGGATGAGCTGGTCGTGCGCGGTCACACGTACGACAAGTTTCTCGGCACGCCGCTGGACCTCGCCTTGCGGAGCCGCGACATCCGCTACCTGGTGGTCACGGGCATCGTGACCGACGTCTGCGTCAACTCCACGGTCCTGGCGGCGGCCAACCGCAACTACCGCGTCACGGTGGTCAGCGACGGCGTGGCCACGCTCTGGCCGGAGATCCAGCGGGCCTGCCTGGACATCTGGCGGCGCAAGTTTGCCCGCGTGCGCACGGCCCGGGAGATTATGGAAGAGATTGAGAGCTTTTCGGCGGGCACAGGGTGAGCAAGAGGATTCACGCAAAGGCGCCAAGGGGCAAAGGAAGACAGGAGAAAGGAGACAGGAGACACGAGAAAGGAGACGGAAGACAGGAGACGGAGGACGGCAGACGAAGGGGAGAGAATGCCACGAACCGCTGAGCCGGTGAGCCGCAGAGGGAATCGGTGAGCTGTCCAAGGGAGTTGCCGGTCTTGAGGTCGAAGACGTTGAGCGTGCCGTCGCCGAAGTTGCCGACGATCAGGGCGTGCTCGAAGCCGCCGAATCCCTCGCGCACGGCGGCAGTCCCGCCAGGGTGTCCGGCCTTGACGTCGCTCCGTAGAATTCCTTCGACTGAGTCCGCCGCTGCTCCCAACGAGATGTCCCCAATGAAACAATAGCGAGGTGGCTTCGATGGTTCAGACTGCCAGCACGATGGTTTCCTTGGGCACCCCGGCCCCCGACTTCCGGCTGCCCGACACCACCGGCAAGGCCGTTTCGCGCGACGACTTCCGCTCGGCCCCGGCCCTTCTGGTGATGTTCATCTGCAACCACTGCCCGTACGTGAAGCACGTGGCCGCGGGGATCGCGCGGCTTGCCCGCGATTACCAGGCCCGCGGCGTGGCCGTCGTGGGGGTCAACTCCAACGACTACGGGGCGTTCCCCGACGACGCGCCGGACAAGATGGCCGAAGAGGTCCGGCTGCGCGGCTACACGTTTCCGTACCTGCTGGACGAGACGCAGGAAGTGGCCAGGGTCTATGGCGCGGCCTGCACGCCCGATTTCTTCCTCTTCGACAAGGACCGCAAGCTGGTCTACCGCGGACAGATGGACTCCAGCCGGCCGGGAAGCGACGTGCCGGTGACCGGGGCGGACCTCCGCGCGGCGCTGGACGCCGTGCTGGCCGGCAAGCCCGTCTCGGCTGACCAGATACCGAGCCTCGGCTGCAACATCAAGTGGAAACCCGGCAACGAGGTTGCATAACCGGGATTCCGTGTGGTGTCCGCGGAACGCCCGGAAGGCCATGGGGTCTGTGAGTTACATGGCCGAGAGCGGGTTGACGATGGACGGCGGAACTGACCGCGGCTTGGTTGCGAGGGCTAACGTCGCCATTGGGCGCCTGCTGGTTGCACCAGGGTCTCGCCAAAGGGCGACCCGGCCGACAGCGCATAAGAAAAGCCTTGCGCAAGTCTTTGTCACGCAAGGCTTTACAGGTGGAGGATATCGGGCTCGAACCGACGACCTTCTGAATGCCATTCAGACGCTCTCCCAACTGAGCTAATCCCCCTCCTTTACCTAATCTGTTGAGTCACATGTCGGTGCCGCTCTTCGACGGACATACTAGGGTATCGGCCGACATACACGCCGTCAAGGAGTCCGGGACTTCTCGGCTTTACACGGGTGCTCGCCGTGGAGTATCCTCCGCGGGCTACTGGCCCAAATCGCACCACCAATTAGCAGGGGATCTCCGCCATGATCGTTCGAGCCTGTCTGCCTTCAGTGGCAACCGTGATGCTTGTCCTGCTCGGGTGCGCGTCGTGGGATGCGTCAGCGGTGGGGGCGGAGGGCCTCCGCGTGGAGAACAAGGTGTTCCTCAACGAGGACAAAGAGCCCCGGAGCCAGAGCACGACCATTTTCCACGAGGGGCTGGTCTACGATTTCCTCGACAAGCCAGCGGAGATCACCATCTTCGACTTAGGGCATCACCGCTTCGTGCTCTTAGACCCGACTCGCCGGGTGCGGACCGAGTTGAGCACCGACGAAGTGGCCGCGCTTTGCGAGAACCTGCGGACTTGGGCGAAGCGGCAAACCGACCCGTTGATCCGGTTCATGGCGGACCCGCAATTCGAGCAGCAGCGGGACGATGCGGCCGGCGAGATCGCGTTTACGAGCCAGTGGATGACCTATCGGGTGGCGACGACGCCTGCGCCGAGCGAAGCGGTCGCCCGGCAGTACCGCGAATTTTCCGACTGGTATACCCGGCTCAATGCCCGGCTGAACCCGGGCTCGAAGCTGCCTTTTGCCCGGCTTGGGGTCAATCAGGTCCTGGAGAGGCGGCAGGAGCTACCCCGAGAGGTCAGGCTAACTATACAACCAAAGAGGGGGTCTCTCGGCCAAAAACATGTGGCGCGGAGCGAGCACTCCTTGACCACCCGCTTGAGCCAAGCCGACGAGGACCGCATTGGCCAGGTCGAACAGTTCATGGCCATCTTCCAGCCCGTCGATTTCGAGCGGTATCAGGAGAACATGGGGCGGTAGGCGGTTGCCGGGCCGCGGGCTTTCAGCACTCAGCAATCGGCAATCAAGCAACGAAGTACTCCTGGTCTCCGAGCCCGCATCTTCCTCACCATCTTCCTCACCTCCCCGCCGCTTCCAGTACGGTTCTTGGCAGGGCACGGGCGGCAGGCTATCATCGACGTGGCCCTGGTGTGCCTCACCCTCTGCACCTCTGAGTCTCAGGAGTCGCTTCGATGAGCTGCCGAATTATCTTTCTGGCCGTTGCGCTTGCCGGCGGAACGTGGATGTCGTGGAACTGCCAAGCGGCTGAGTTGACCGCGGAGAAGACGCCGCAAGGAGTGCGCGTCGCCATCGACGGCCAACCGTTCACCGAATACCTGACGCAAAGCGGCGCCAAGCCGATCCTCTGGCCGATTCTCGGCCCGACCGGGAAGCCGATGACCCGGGCTTACCCGATGGGTGAGGCGCCCAACGAGAAGAAGGACCACGTTCACCAGCGGTCCCTGTGGTTCACGCACGGCGACGTCAATGGGATCAGCTTCTGGGAAGAGAGCGCTAAAGGCGGAACGATCCGTCATCGCAGGTTCGTCACAATTCAGAGCGGGCCGCAAGCAGTGGTCGAGACCGAGAACGATTGGCTGGGCCCCAAGGGCCAGAAGGTGTGCGAAGACCGCCGGCGCCTGACCTTCGCAGCGCAAGGTGAGACCCGGTGGATCGACTTCGACATCACGCTCGCGGCGAGCGCCGGGCCGGTCAAGTTTGGGGACACCAAGGAGGGGACTTTCGGCCTGCGGATCGCCGAGACCATGAAGGTCGAGGCCAAGCGAGGCGGCCGGATCGTCAACAGCGAAGGGGCGACCGACGATAAGGCTTGGGGTAAGAGGGCTGCCTGGGTCGATTATTACGGGCCTGTCGACGGGCAGACCGTCGGCATCGCCGTGATGAACCATCCCAGGAGTTTCCGCTTCCCCACCTACTGGCACGTGCGGACCTACGGGCTGTTTGCCGCGAATCCGTTCGGGGTCCGCGATTTCACCGGAGGCAAGGGGGGGGATGGCTCGTATACCTTGCCCGCCGGCCAGTCGATTTCGTTCTACTACCGGGTGCTGTTCCACAAGGGCGACGAGAAGCGGGCGAAGGTGGCGGGGGCCTACGAGGCGTACGCGAAGCTCCCTAAGTAGGTCCCAATTTCCCAAGATGCGCATCCTTCCCAAAATGGGCGTTTCTGGGCCGAAGTAACCCGTTCTATTTTGCCGATAGGTTCCTCTGTCGGTATTCACCCCATTTTCTCTCACCTGCATGAGCCTGCGTACCCAGCGCAGATTCCATGCGCAACGAGGAGAGCTCCCCCGAAATGTTGACCAGCTTTCGCCAGGTTCACAGTCTGGACGACTTGAGGGAATACGTCAACGAAACGATCTGCGATTACTACCAGCTTCAGAACGACGCCTTTCGCATGACCGAGCGGGTCTTGCGTCGCGGCAATAGACCTTGCGGGGTTTACTTCTGTCTACACGGTCCCCGGGCGGTGCAGTTCACCGCGATCTGGGAGGCCGACCGCAATCAGGTCCTCTTCTATGGCTCGTCCGGAGAGCGCGTTTTCCGGACGCAACTGCTGTCTCCCGTGAGTCTGGACCGCGTGGCCGCGTAGGATCTTGGCCCGACAGAGCAACATGGAGGTGGTCCCGTGCTAGTCTTGTCGCGACGAGAGAACGAGCGAATCCGTGTGGGCGACTCCATTGTCGTGACGGTGGTCCGCGTGGCCGGCGATCGGGTCCGGCTGGGCATCGAAGCACCTGCCAGCGTGGTGGTTCTCCGCGGCGAGTTGGAGACCCGCGTCGTTGCGGAGCTGCCGCCCAAGTAGCGGCGTCGCTCTGAGCTTGTGGAGGTCCCAGCGAGCACGGCTTCTGCGAAACCGTGGCACACTGAGTCACGTTCTTCCCGGTCCACGACTAATCCGGGCGCAGCGCGCGCACCGATTGCCCGCACGCGCCGCGTAAGCGGTCGTGCTGCCAGTGGGAATCGCTCGGCAACGCGTGGCGGGCGACGTGAAGAATCGCCGCTTCGATTGGGTCCTGCACCAGATCGAAGCCAACCGCCGGAGGCCGGACGCGAGGGCCCGACGCCGGAAGCGGCGGTCGCCCGCTAATCCCGTGGACGCACTACCCCCGTAAGCCCGCCGTAATCGCAGCGATCCGCCGGGTGCCAAAGGGGCGTGCCGTTCCGCACGCGCTGGGCGAGAACATCGAGCTTCGCCCGCGAGCCTGCGGGCGCGTCGGTGGGGACAAACTCGCCGGTTTCTGCGGGCACGAAATCCTCATCGTGCCCGCATTCTAGAATTGCTTCAAACACGTTCCTCATCGCTAGGTGCTCCCAAACTACGGATGGACCCCTGCCAATCTCCGGAATACCCTCCCAAGGAGACTGCTTGCCGAGGTAGCCAGAGGAGTGACTCTTGCATCGGCGCCCAAAGGGGACAAACCCAAATGGGCAACACCAGGCGGGACCGCCCGACCAGGGGTAAAACGCTCTATTATTACCGATAAATCCCAGATGTCAATCCCCGGCGGCCGGAAGATGGCAAGAAGAGGGGTGCGGCGCGAGACTCACGGCGTTGCGGAACCCCGTCCGGAAGGGGGAACGGACTGGACCCTGCGACTTGAGTCTGGAGGTCGCGATCGCCGATTGGCGATCCTGGCCAGGTCGTCCAGCCAGCACTCCAAGACCGTTGTCGGATGCGCGTTGCGGTCGATCTGCTCGGCAGCTTGCAGGCAACGATCCAGGCAGGCCGCCGCGGCCTCCGGGTCGCCGGGCCAGCCCGGGACGGCTTGCCCAGTTTGCCCCTGCGCCCCTTCTTCTCCGCGTCGGAGCAGCCCAAGCGTACCGCGAAGCAGTTGCTCGTAGAACTCCGCCGCGACGTCGAGGATCTGGCGGAGCCGCAACCGGCGAGCCGCCGCCTCCTTGCCGGACTGCTCGACGAATTGCTGCAACGCGCCGGCCAGACGCACCGTTTCGATCCTGGGGGACGCGAGAAGCCCATGCAAGCGGGTCCGGAACTCCCCCAAATCCGAATCGGCCAGCGCGAGCGCGGCGCGGACGCTGCCCCCGCCGTGGGCGGCCAACCGCAGGGCTTGCGCGCGGTCCTCGATCAGCCCACGAGCGATCAGCAGTTGCGCCACGACGTCAGGCGCAAGCGGCCGGAAGCGGACCAACTGGCAGCGGGAGCGGATGGTCGGCAGTTGCTTGGCAGGACTGGTCCCGATGAGGATGACAACCGATTGCGGGGGCGGCTCTTCCAGTGTCTTCAACAGGCAATTGGCCCCTTCCTCGTGGAAGTAGTCGGCATCTTCGATAATTGCCACTTTGCGGCCACCCAGAAACGGCTTCATGCCGATCTTGTGGCAGAGCGCCTCGCGCGCCGGGTGGTCCTTGTCGCCGATCAGGAGATAGAGCGGCAGCATGGCCCGGTCGGCCGGCTTCGAGATCACCTCCAAGTCGGGATGGGTGCCGGCGGCGGCCTGCACGCACGAGGGGCATCGCCCGCACGGGTCCAAAGCCGCCTCCGGCTTAGCCCGGCACAGGAGCGCCTGGGCCAGCTTCAAGGCGAACGTCCGCTTGCCAATGCCCTCGGGACCGACGAACAAGAAGCTGCTGGCCAAGCGGTTCCGGGCGATGGCCCGGCGGAACCGCTCCACCACGTCGTCGTGTCCGAGAATGCCCTGCCACGCCATAACTAGCGCCACATGTCGTCGTCCGCAAAGGGGTGGACGGGGCCTTGCAGCTTGGGCTTGGGGAGGGCCTTGAGGGCCTGCTCGGCCAAGCGGAGGTCTTCCTTGGTCGCGATCTTGAGATTGACCGGAGAGCCCGGAACCACCGTCACCGGATGCCCCAGCCGCTCCACCAGTTGGGCGTCGTCGGTCGCCGCAAAGTCCCCGCGCTTGGAGTATGCCTCCAGAAGCAATGTGCGGCGGAAGACCTGAGGGGTTTGGGCCTCCCAGAGTCCGCTGCGCGACACGGTCTTCTGGATCGCGTGGTCCGCGCCGACCTGCTTGAGCGTACCCGCCACGGGAATGGCAAAGATCGCGGCGCCGGTCTTCTCCGCGGCGGCGAAGATCTTGTCGACCCACTCGTCGGCGAGGCAGGGGCGGGCCGCGTCGTGGACGCAGACGAAATCCGCTTCCGGCTTGACCCTCGCCAGGGCATTGGCCACCGAATCGCAGCGCTCGGCCCCGCCTTCGACCACCTCGATGCCGAGGAGGGCCACGTTGGACGAGAACTTGAACTGGAAGTACTCCCGGTCGTCCTTGGCGATGACGAGGATGGTCTGGATCACGTCGCTGCGGTTGATGAAGCGCTCGGCGGAGTGCATCCAGACGGCCCGGCCCGCCAACGGGGCATAAGGCTTCTTATAGTGCTGGTCGTGGAACCGGCGGCTGCGGCCCGCGGCCGCGAGGATGACGGCGAATTTAGCCACGATGGGCGTCTCCTGGATCCTCCGCGAAACCGCGGGGATTACGTCATTTCAGAGGGAGGTATTCCACTCGGTTCACATGGTCTTCCGGGTCAGTGAACTTGGCGAGACGCCCCGCAAACACAGTGAAACCGTAACTGCGCGACGAACGTGAACGTCCATGTAAAGACGAATGCTCACTACAGTTTCCCCGCGCGGCGCAGTTTCTCTCGGGCCGGGGAGTCGGTCGTCTTTGCCCGCAGCGCGTCCACCTCCTGGAGCTGGCGTTCGATCTCCGCGTCGAGTTCGGCCTGATGGTCAAAGTAATAGGAAATCGCGGCGTAGATCTGCGCAAGTGAAAGGATCGGATACTGAAAGTGGGTCTCTTCGGGGCTTGATCCGTGAGCTAGCTTGTCCAGAACGACTTCCACGACCTTGACGTTCGTGTCGTCGATCCACGCCACGTTGGCATCGTCCACCCAGATATGCGTCGTCGCGGTGACACTCATGGGCAACTTCCGCAATTCGTGTGGTGTCAGCTTACAGTATACGCCCCGATCCCGCGGCGGCAAAGCGCCTGCGACTACGCCTCAGTCCGGGGAACGACCTGCGCGTAGAACCGGCCGCCGCCGCGAGCCATGTCCAGCAGCATCGCCGTGGGCGCGACGCGCAAGCCGAGCGGCTCCATCGCCCGCAGCAGCGCCAGAATCCGCTCGATGCCCACCGTGTCCGCCCAGTAGAGCAGCCCGCCCCGGGAAGCCGGGAAGCCCAACCCGAAGATCGCTCCCAAGTCGATGCTCCGCGGGTCGCGCACGGTGCCCTCTTCCAGCAGCCGGGTTGCTTCGAGGACCATCGGGACCAAGAGCCGCGTGGCGACGTCCTTCGGGGGGACGGACTGCTGCGGCCGTACCCAGGCGGCGAGAAGCTCCTTCAGTTGCGGGTCGGGTTGGCCCGGAGCATCCCCGCCCGATCCGTTCGAGTACGCGAAGAAGCCTGCCCCCGACTTGCGGCCCAGTCGCCCGGCCTTGAACATCGTAATCAAGAGCGGCGAGACGCTGACCCGCTCCGGGAAGGTATCCCAAAGGATCCGGCCGGCCAGCATCGCGGTATCCAGCCCGATCTCGTCCAACATGCGGAGCGGCCCCATCGCCATGCCGAAGCCGGTGGCGGCGCGGTCGATGTCCTGGATCGCAACCCCGTCCAGGAGCAGCTCGAGGGCCTCGGCCAGGTACGGCACCAGAAGCCGGTTCACCAGGAACCCCGGCCCGTCGCGGACCACGATCGGCATCTTGCCGATCCCCTTGGCATAGGCCACCGCGGTGGCAATCGTCTCGTCCGTGGTCTCGGGCCCGCGGACCACTTCCACCAAGGGCCGGCTCCGCACGGGATGGAAAAAGTGCAGGCCGCAGAAGCGGCCCCTCTGGGCAAGCCCGGCCGCCAACCGCCCGATGGGAATGGTTGAGGTGTTGGACGCCAGCGTCGCCGCGGCGCCCAAGTGCGGCTCCACCATCGCGTAGACCGATTGCTTGGCGGATGCGGTCTCGGTGACGGATTCCAGGACCAGGTCGCAGGAGGCGACCTGCGCCGGGTCCGTGGCGCAGCGGACCAGGCGCGTGACCTCCGAGAGCGCCTTTCCGTTGCCGGCATCCGCCGTTTGGGCCAACTCCGCAGCGACCTTTTCGGGTGCGGCTGCGCGGGCATTGTCGTCGGCGTCGATGATCACCACGGGCACGCCGTGCTCGACGTTCGCTGCGGCCACGGCCGTGCCCATCGTCCCGGCCCCGATGATGGCCACGGAACGGACCGCGCGCGGATCCGCGGCGCCGCGCAGGGAGCCGTTGTTGCGGCCGCTCCAGCGGACCAGCGACTCAACGTGGCGCAAGGGGGGGATGGGGGGCATTCTGCACGTTGGGTGCTAAGCCGCAAGCGGCTTTCGGTGGCAGGATAAACGGCCCTGCCGGTCCGGCGCGGCATCCCATTCTCCACTCTTCACCCAGCACTGTCTACTGCCCGCGGCCTACGGCCTGCCTCCAAGAATCCCCCTCTGGCGGGCGGTCTTCTTCCAGAACTCCACCTGGTCCCCAACGCTGCCCTGAGGTGGGCCCTCCACACCCGGTCCGCCGTGCCCGATGACGTTGGGAAGGCTCTCTAAGGCCGCCAGCCGGATCGCGTACTGGTCGTCGAGCAAGCGGACCAGCGTGGGGGCAAAGGTCGGATCGGGCGCCCGACCCATCGCAATCGCCACCTGCCGACGGATCGACGGATCGCGGCTGTAGGCCAGGCGCTCCAAGGCGGCTGCTCCCGAGGGGTCCTTGAGTTGGGCCAGCGAAGTGGCCGCTTCGACACGCAGCGTTTCGTTGCCCGACCCCAGGAGCCGCTTGAGCGGCTCCGCGTCCTCCAGTCGCCCCGTCG
>CAYGZI010000064.1:0-15298 GCA_964354245.1 uncultured Planctomycetaceae bacterium | reverse complement strand
GAAGATCTCGGGGGCCGAGACCGTCTACTTCGGCCACAACGACATGGCCCACCTGGAGACGATCCTCCGCACCACCGCCGGCCGGCCCAAGGGCATCGTGGTGGACGGCGTCTACAGTATGCAGGGCGACCTGGGCCCGCTGGACGAGTTGGTCCCGTTGAAGGACCGCTACGGCGCGCGGTTGATCGTCGACGACGCCCACGGCACCGGCGTCTGCGGCGAGCACGGCCGGGGCACGGCGGCCCATTTCGGCGTGGAGCCCAAGATCGATCTCCACGCCGGCACGTTCAGCAAGGCCCTGGGCACGCTGGGCGGCTTTGTGGCCGGCGACCGCACCGTGATCGAGTACCTGCGCTACAACGCCCCGACGCTCCTGTTTACCAAGGCCATGCCGCTGGCCGTGGCCGCGGCCACGAGCAAGTCCCTCGAGCTCCTGCAGCAAGCGGACGACCGCCGCGAGCGCCTTTGGGCAAACCGTCAGCGTCTCCAAGACGGCCTCCGATCGCACGGCCTCCAAATCGGCCGCACGCAGACCCCGATCACGCCCATCCAGTTTCCCGGAACCGACGCCCTCTACTATGCCCACCGGCTCCGCACCACGTACGGCATCTGGGTCGCCCCGGTCGTCTATCCGGCGGTTCCTCTGGGGCAATCCATCCTCCGCGTGATCCCCACGGCCATGCACACTGCCGCCGACGTCGATCTATTGCTCGACGCCTTGGCCAAGATCCGCGGCTCAACGATCCTCGGCTCGCTGCTGGCCGCGTGAGCCGCGTGGCACGTCGGCAGAACGCTCCCTCACTCTGCACGCGCCTCTTCGGTCGGCGGGCCTTCAAGGCACCGCGGGTTACCACGGGTAATACTATCGGGGTCTGCGGCACGATGCGCCCACCGGATAACACGCGACTGCCAAGGGCGCGCGTCAAGTACGCCAACCATCCGAGACCATTTCAAGACCCATCGGGAGTTGCAGGGCAGAGCTTTCGCCTACGGTCGTCGCTACTGCGACGGGGGCTGTGAGGGGCCAAGTCGCTTCTTCAGCGTCTCGTTCGGTATGTCATCGAGGTTCACTCGCCCATCTTGCACCGCCTTCTTCACGATTGCCGTGAGCTGGCCCACTGTGTACCGCTTGGCGTCGTTCGCCTGGATTCGCTCGGCTATGTGGTAGGCGAGTATGCCAACCTTACGATACGAAAGCCTGGTCAAGTCAACATGGCTGTCTGTCAGATCGGAAACGAGCGTCTGGCCTTTACTCTCCTCCCACTCGATTCCTTTATCACGCAAGTACTCCGGGTCCATCGCAACGACGTCAATGGTGTCAAGCTGTTCTCTGCTCGGCGCCAAAACAAGGGCCAGGACGGCCTCCTCCAACTTCTCCTTGCCATCCACCTTCCAGACGGACAAAGCGTTCTGGGATGTGCGAATGCAGCCGCCAGTAATCGCATCCGCAGGTATGTCATCGTCCTTTCCGGTGGAGTTCCACTGCCACTTTGCTCTATTGATCTTGCGCACAAACAGAGACATCGAATTCCTTCCGCAGATCCAATACCACCTGATCGATGTATTCCTGCAACCACCTGGTTGACACCTTCAAGTTCTCAAGTATGTGAAGGCTCTCCAGGGTCGCCCACCTCTCGAATGCCCTTACGCCACATTCCTTGACCTCCACATCCTGGTGTGAGAGCGCGGCAACTGCAATTGTTGGGCCTTCCGGGTAAACCTCACCGTACTCCATGTGCGCGATGATTCGGAGCAGGCCAACGAGAACGTGCGGCTTGGCGGAATTGTCAATGAACAACTCGTTCAGCCACGAGCGGGTCGCAAGAGCGTTTGCGGCCATCTGACGACGGACGAGACTATCCGCGGTAGTCTCGATTCCATACTCGAAGTCCTGCTCTTCGATAAGGGCAAGAAGCTGGGGCGTGACGTGACTCAGGGCGATGTGCCGCCGGTCATTCATCAGATTCTCACGGGTAGCACTCGTCGGAGTCTGAGTTGAGGAAGCCTCCTGAACCAGTGCGCGCACGTGCGGAGACACGGGCACGGAGGTCCTCTCATCGGGCCTGATTGGCGGACCAACGTACCATGCGCCTCCGTTCCGCACATTGACGTTTCTCAATTCGTCGTGTATCGATTGGTGCATCCCCACAACGATTGATGACCAGACGCAACTAGAGTTGTCCCCTTGCTCGTTCGCGAGAGCGACGCACGATGGCGTCCGGGCAATGCTCGTGAATCGACCTTCAGACACAACACCCTTCGGACAGTACTCTAGAGGCTCCACCGGGAAGAAAAGCACAGGAAGTCGTGGTACTTGGATCGATTGTAGGTAGGATGAGCTATCCATTTATCAACTCCGCCACCTGAGGCAATAGTTCCTTGTGGAGCCCCAAGGCGCGGGCGTAGAATGCGTCGATGCCGGCCATGTCGAACCGGTATTCTTGGTTGTCCGAAAGCGTGTTGATGTCAAAAACCAACTGAATGCGGTCAAACGGCATCACACCCTTGGGCGTGTTAAACTGGCCCTGCACCCGGTTTATTATGAGGTTGACGTTGAGTGCCTCTTCGCTGTCCGGGGGAACAAGAGGAACCCTCGAGACTGATCTCCAATTCCATTCGAATGGGGGAGACTGCACACAAAACGGGGGGGGGCGGAACAACCGTGAGTATACGTCTTTGAAACGAGAATCCGTCATCTCTCCCAGCAGGTACGCCGCAACAAGCGAAAGACGCTGTGCCTTCTTTTTAAACCTCTCGAGTAGTCTTTGTGCGAACACGCGAGTGTCGGACGAGAAGCTCTCCAGGTCACCGAGGTTGCCTCCTGTGAGGTTTGTGGGGTTCTTCTCCACGTCGATCTTGTTGCCCGCAAAGGAAAGGCTCCATTCGTTGTCTTGGGTAACGAGTTGCAGTTTGGGTGCAAGCGTCGGCGGGTTGCCGGGCGTGAAGTCCTGGATCACAGACGGTAAGAAGCCCTTGTCACGGAACGTTTCAAGGAGAGCCATGACGTTCTCCGTGCTCGGCGTGATGTCTTTGGCATCAACGAACAGAGATGCCTGGTATTTCTGCCGGATGTCGATCACGTCACAAGATCCTTTCACTGCGGAGTTGAACGCTTTGAGGTGCCAGGCGCGGGTTCGGTGACGGACTCTGCTTTTCGTGGGCCACCGTGAGTGGCATCACTTCTCGCAAAGCCTGCGGCACGCGGCCAGTCCCACGGGGCTGCCGGTCGGGAACGACGGCGCTCTCCTTCCTTTTCTATCATACACCGCCTTGTGTGACCAGCCACGGTGGCCATCATTGGCCCCCTGACAGAGTGTATCAGGACACCGATGGCCCACCCGCTTGGGTGGCAGAATACACACGCCGGCGGTATCACTGTTGTTTTGCGGCGCGGCTCGGGGGGCTCACTCTATACGTGATCACTGCGGCCGCCGGCTTGGCCTTGAGCGTCACCGGCAGACCTGCTTCCGCCAGCTCTCGCCCGGTCATCTGGATCGGTGCCGGATCGTCGAAGCTGGCGAGCGTGTAGCGGGCGTCCGGCTCCAGGCCGTGGAGCTTCAGACGGACGGTCTCCGTGGGGCACTGGGCGCGGCGGAACGCCTGCACCGCCCCTTCGCCCCGTTCCGGGCAGTCGAACTGCCAGGCGATCCACGCGCCGGGGTCCTGGCTGTAGGGCGTCAGGGGATAGTAGTCGCCGTAGTAGAACTCGCTGAGCTTCCGCCACTGGGTGTAAAGCCGGCGGAGGGTCTTGTAGTCGATCTGGCGGACGCGAAGGTCGATGCCGCTGCCGAGGCTGGGGGCCGCGTTGCTCCAGAAGGCATACGGCTCGACCGCCGTCAGTCCCCCGCCGTAGTACGGCGCCGCCGCGCTGGCCACCGTGCCGGTGCCGTGATACGGGAGCCACGAGGAAATCCCGTAGGTCATGCACTGGTGCCCGATCGGCTCAAAGGCGTAGTCGCTCCGCCAGAGCGGCACCGCGCGGCGCATCGTCTCCAGGTCGTTGCGCCGCCCGCCCGAGGCGCAGGAATCGATCAGCATGTCCGGGTGGCGCCGCCGCAATTCGTCCCAATAGGCCAGGTAGCCCGTCACGTGCTTGATTTCCGTGATCCCCTGCCGGTCCGGCGCGTCGTTGGCCCGCCAAAACCCCAGCGGGTCCATGTTGAAATCCTGGCGGTAGAGGTCGATGCCTTGCCCGGTCAGGAGCTTGTCGACGTGGTTGGTGAGCCACTCGCGGGCCTGCGGGTTGCCGAGGTTCAAGAGCCGAGTGCCCTCCTCGCCGGGCTTGCTGGGCCGGTCGTACGGGCGGTAGGTGCTCGTGTCGGGCGACGGCCCCGGCTTCAGATACCCGTAGCTCCATGCGCCGTCGGGATTCCGCTCCGCGTGGAACTCCTTGGCCGCGTCGTGCGTCTTGCCGGACGGCGCCGTCAGTCGGACATCGAGGCCGGTCGAGTCGCAGACGTGGGTGCCGTTGCCCCAACCGACGACAAAATCCAGCGAGTCGCCCTTTGCGGCCGTCAGCTTGCCGTCGTAAGACGTTTGCCGGCCTTGCCCGGCGAGGTTGATCTTCCCGTCGAATACGGAGCGGCCGAGGTGCAGGACGTGGACGTCGGTGGTCGTGTCCTTGTCGATCGCCACAAACGCGGCGTGGACCGAATACTCGCCGGCCTCGGGGGCGGTGAAGCGGACCACGCTGTATTGGCCCTTGGCGCCCGGGTGAAACGAGAGGCGCCCCGGGTCCCAGCGGATGTTGGCCATCGAGCGGACCAGCGACGTGGGGTTGTAGCTCACGCACGGGTCGCCACCAAGCTCACTTGAGGACCAGGCCCGCATCCCTTCCAGCGGATTACTCGGCCCGGCTGCCCGCAAAAGCCATTCCGGGTGTTTCTCATAAAGCCACGTGCCGGGCGCGACCCGCTCCGGCTCGAACCAGACGAGGATCTTCACGCCCTTGGAGTGGGCGTGGTCGCTGATCGGGCGCAGGCCGCGGGGGAACCGCTTGGGATCCACTTCCCACGTGCCCACCTGCGGCCAGCCGTGCTGCTGGATGTACCACCCCGCGTCCATCCACCAGTAGTCGAGCTTCAGGCCCTCCTCCAGGTAGCGGTCGATGTGCATGATCTGGTTTGCTTCGTTGGCCTTGATCATCTCCTCGTAGGCCCGCGAGCTGGAGGCCACGAATTGCGGGGGCGGGAGCTTGCCGCCGGGCTTGGGCATGTTGTGGGCCATCATCCAGCGGCGCCAGACGTTCTGCGAGCGGAGATAGTCGCCCTTCCAGAACTGGACGACGATGCGCGGCGCGCGGACCTCTTCGCCGGGCAGCAGCTTGAAGCGGGTCAATTCCTGGCCGGCGCGGATCTTGATCCCATTGGCCCTGTCGCGGACGAACTCGGCGGCCCATTGCCCCGGCCAGCCCACGACGAGGATCACGCCCTCGCCGCCCCACTGCAAGTTGAAGTACGACCAATCGCTGTTGGTCGGGCGCCCGCCGGCGCCGGCGATCCGCTTGGTGGCTTTGGGGCCAAGCGGCGTCTGGAGCGGGCTGTAATCGGACTTGCTGTTCGGCGAGCCGACGTTGTGGTGCAAGAAGAAGTCGCCCTGCGGGCCGCGCTGCCAGGCGGCATCGAGGGCCTGGATCTTCTCCAGGATCGGCGTGTCCGCGGTGCCCGCGTTCTTGAAGTAGAGCGTCCACTCGACGGTGGGGAAGTCGTGGTACTCGATCGCCACGCAGCGGAGGACCAGGCCGGTCTTGGGGTCGGCATAGGTCAGCGTGTGCTCGATCCGCTGCGGGTCGAGCTTCTTGCTCACGCGCTCGAGTTTCCAGTCCGGAAGCAGCTCGCCGGACGGCTTTCCGTCGTAGACGAAGGAAATCGGCAAGTCTGGCTTCTCGCCGGCGAACTTCGCGGCAAACCACTTGCCCGCCTCGGCCATTTCCTGCGGTGTGACCGTAGTGCCGCAGGCGACCGCTGGGATCGTCAGACATTCCAGCAAGAACACTCCGGACCTGAAGCCGACGCTCGAAAGGATCTTCTTCATACGACGCACTACACCACCGCGAAACATCGCACGTCCTCCTATCCAAGGTTGAAGCAGGATAACCGCAGAGGACGCAGAGAGCGCAGAGAGGAACGGCCAGCCGTCGGAGACGTCCGGATTCACGTTACTTGCTGCTTCCCCTCTGCGCACCTCCGCGCCCTCTGCGGTGAGTTTCCCCTACACGTCTTGTTGGTGCGCTGTCTCAAAAAGCGCCTTCAGGTTTTCCAGCGGGATCTCCGGCGTGAGCACGTTGGCGGGGGCGACGATGAACCCGCCGCCAAAGGGCCGGCCGAGCGCGTCGATCAGGCGTCGCACCGCGTCGCGGACCTGCTGCGGCGTGCCGCGGGCGAGCAACTGCTGAAGGTCGATCGCGCCACAAAATGACACCTTCCCGCCGAACCGCCGGGCCAGGAGGTCCACGTCCATCGCCCCCGGCTGGATCGGGTCGAGCACGTCCATGCCGACTTCGATCAAGTCCTCCACGATGGCCGTCACGTTGCCGCAACTGTGGAAGATCACGTCCATGCCGAGGCGATGGGCCTCGGCGAACATTGCCGCGTAATGGGCCTTAAAGAACTCCCGCCACGTCGCCGGCGAGATCATCAGGGCCCTCTGGCTCCCCCAGTCGTCGGTGAGGAAGACCGCGTCGGCCCCGAGCTCGCCCCACGCGCGGATCAACTCTTGCGTGTAAGCCGCGATTGCGTCCACCAGCCGCCGCACCTCGGATGGGCTCGTGTAGAAGTCGGTGAAGACGTTTGCCATGCCCCGCAGGGCGTGCAACCGCTCAAACAGGGCAAGATGGATCGTTCCAAAGCAATAGCGGTCCTGCCCGTGCACCTTGAGAACCGCGGCGGCGGCGGCGAAACGGCCCGGCGCGCGGGGATCGGGCACGCGCCGGGCAAGATACTCGTCCAACTGCGACCAGTCTTTGAGCGGGCAGTCGACCGGCGTGGCTCCCACGCCGCCGAAGGCATGTGCCCAGCGCGTGCCCCATTCGTCTTCCCACTGGGCGTCGCGCATAAGCGCTTCGACCGGGTTGACGCGGGGCCCGCGTCCCGGCGCCTGGTAGCCGATGAAGATGTCGTAGGGCACCACGCGCACGGCGTCGTCCGGGTATTGGCAGAACAAATCGGCCAAGGCGTTGCCGTAGCGGAGGACGACGTCCAGCGACAGCCGCTTGATCCACACCGGGCAGCGGCCCGTGCCCTGGCGGCGGACCGCTTTCTTGACCCAATCCTTGCTCGGCGCAGCGGCGGCCTGAGCCGCATCGACGCGCTCCTCGAACCGAGCCAGGATGGCTTCCATCTCCGCGACGGGGAGCGAGCGGAAATCGGGCTCGGGCGTCGGTCGCATTCGTAGGTTATGCTTCAGCATAACGCGCCTCTTGTGGGGATTCGACGGGCGAGTTCTCCTTAGTGTGTTCGTTATGCTGAAGCATAACCTACGGCTCTACGGCTCCTGGGCACCGTAGCGGAGCAAGTTCCGCAAGAGCCGCTCGGCCACCGGGTTGGGGCCGAGGTTCTCGCGGATCCGCAGGGTGTTTAGCACGATGCGGCCCTCGCCCAGCTTGTAGACGCCGACAAACACGCCCGACACGTACGGCGCCGGCTGCGACGCATTGATCCCGGCGGCGACCGTCTCGTCCGGTGCATCCTGGCCGACGAAGGCAATGTCCGGGATAATCTCCCGATACACGGCATAGTCCATCAGGCCGCCGGCGGGCAGACCCTCGAAGATCGCGTGCCGCTTGCACCATTCGTCCTTGTGATAGAGCCACGACGGCAGCCCGGCGATCGTCCCCTTGTTCACTAGCGGCAGCCAGCCGGCCGGCTGGTTGCCCTTGGCCAGGGCCTCGGGCGTGAGGAAGATCGCCGTCGAGCCCCGGCCGATCCGCCGGGCAAGCTCGGCAAACGCCGCGGCGTCCGGCGCCGGAGACGGCTTGCCCGAGACGAGGATCACTTCCCGCCGGTCGGACGGCGCAGCGGCGTAGGGCCGCGTGCGGATGCCGTGGGCAGTGAGCCATTTCGCCAGATCAGCGTCTTCGCACCAAAGCGCCACTTCGGCCTCGACCGGCGGCATTTCGGCCGGGGCCGTGACATAGAACTCCGCGATCCCGCCCGCGGCCGCCGCCCCACGCTCGAACGTGGCCAAGAAGCGGTACTTGCCCGAGGGACCGTCGATCGCCACGTCCTCGGCGAACACCGGCATCACCATGGGCGGCTCCGGCTTCTTCCCTCGCTCGGGAATCGTGACGGAAACCGTCTTTTCCCAGACCCGCACCGCGTTGGGGCCGACGACCAGAAGCCGCACCGGATACTTGCCCGGCATCAGGGCATCCTCGTTGGCAAGCACGGCTTCGAGGCGCACGGGCGTCTTGCGGTAGGTATTCAGCGGCTCCACAAACAGGCACCATCGCAAGGGGGCCCAGCCGTCGAACACCGCGTCGGTCGTGCCCGGCTTGAGCTCGCGGAACGTGGTCCAAAGCCCCTCGGCGGTCATGCCCTGGTCCAGCGTGCCGGTGATGCTGTGGCCGATCACGTTGGGATTGGAGCGGATGGCGTTGAGTCCCAAGAGCCGTTGGGCTGCCATGCGCTCGATGCTGGCGGCGAAAAAGTCCTCGGGCCGCGGGAACGTGTCCTCCATGCGGTACCGCTTGTAGTCGGCCAGAAACTGGTCGCGCCACTGGCGGTACAAGCGGGCGTCTTCGACCTCCGTCTTGCCGGCCTGCTCGTAGTGCTTCACGACGTGCATCAGGTCCATCGCGCTGCCGATCCCGTATTCGGAGAGGAACACGGGCAGGCCGTTGCCGTCGAGGGTCCGCAGCCGCTTGATGATGTCGGCCGTGTGCGGCACGCGCTGATACGGGTGTTGGTCGCTGAGCACGTCTTCCCAGACGGTCGAGCCCGGATTGCTCAGGCTGCCCACGCCTTCTTCAGTCAGCCCTTTGGCGTAGAGAGCGAAGGCATCCGACTTGGGGGCCGGGCCCGGCGACAACTGGCCGTAGCTCCAGGGGCCGTTCGGATTCCGGGCGGTGCTGAAATCGCGGGCCGCGTCGAGGACTTGCCCAGCGGCCGTCTTGATGGTCACTGCCAGGGCGGTGGTGTCGGCCCCGTAGTCGCCGTTGCCGTAGCCCAGGGCGCAGTCGATCGTGTCGCCCTTTTTCACAAAGAGCGACCCCTGGTAGCGTGCGTCGGGCCCGGCGCCGCGGAGGTTGATGTAGCCGTCCCACAGCACGCGGCCGTTCTGTAGCACGTGGACGTCGGTGGTCGCTCTTTCGGCGATGCTTTTGAAGGCGGCCGCGATCTCGATCCGCTCGTCCGCCGGTGCAGTCCAGCGCACCACCGAGTACTCGCCGTCGCGCCCGGGATGGAACGAGAGCTGTCCCGAGGCCCACGTGATTCCCAGGGCCTTGATGACGTGATTGGTGGAATTGCGGCTCACGCAGGGATCGACGCGGGCCGCGTTGCGCCAGGCTTGCAGACCGGTGATGCTCCCTCCCTGCGAATCCCAGCGGCCGCTATTGAGCATGACCATGCGGGAATCGTCCAGCTTACGGACCGCGGGCAGCAGGCCCACGGCGTGGCGGAATACTGGGCCTTCGGGGGTCTCGTTCAATAGCCCCCACATCGTCACGCTGGGGTGATTCCGGTCGCGGCGGATCATGCCGAGGATCGACTCGTCGTACCGTTGGGCCATCTTCGGCGAATCGGCGAGGCACCAGCTCGCGTATGCCTCCTCGTAGACCATCAGGCCGATCTCGTCGCACAGGTCGAGCTGGTAGCGCTTGGCCACGCCGGCAATGAACCGGATGGCGTTGAACCGCATCATCTTGGCGTTGATCAGGTCGCGGCGGAGGAAATCGGGGGCGTGGGGCATCTCCAGCCCGATCGGGCAGCAGTTGCCCGTGTGCGAGCACCGCAGATAGATGCGGCAGCCGTTGAGTCGGAAGGCCCCGTCGCGGAAGCTGAACTCGCGGAACCCCCAACGGACCGAATGCTCGTCCATCAGGGCGGGGCTGTCGGCGGTCACGCGGGCCGTCGCGCGATAGAGGAAGGGGTCGTTCAGGTCCCAGAGGTGCGGGTTCGGCACGGTCAACTGGATTTCGATCAGCGTGTCGCCGCTCGGCAAATCCCGTTGGACATGTTCGACCGCCGCCGTCGCGCCGCTTGCTGCCGGGGCGATGGAGAACTCCACGCGGCCGCGGATCGCGGCGGACGTGGCATTGCGGAGATTGGCCTGGATCCGCACGACGCCGGTCTTCCAATCGGGCCGCACAAAGAGGTCCTCGACGCGCACGGCGGGTGCCAAGAGCAGTTCCACCGAGTCCCAAATCCCGCCCTGATCCCAGGCGCTTCCCGACGAGTATGGCAGGGCCTTGTTGCGGTGGGGCGTTTCGTTAAGCACGATCCCGTCGATCCGCTCGTGCGTGGGGTTGAGCACGCGCACGGCGAGGCGGTTCGTTTCGTCCGGCTTCACCGCGGCGGTTACGTCCAGGACGAACGGCGATTCGCCTCCCTCGTGCTCGCCCACGCGCACGCCATTGAGCCAGACCTCGGCCGTGTAATCGACCGCCCAGAAACGGAGCAGATAGCGCCCGCCGGACCGGTCGTTGACCGGGACAGGGAAATCGCGCCAATACCAGGCCACGCCGTGGTAGCCGGGAAAGGCGTCCTGGATGATCCACGGGACCTTGGTCTTCTTGGCGTCCGGGCGCGGGGAAAGAAACCAGCGCTCTTGGCGGCCGACGTTCTTCGGGTCCGGGGCCAGGAGCCAGTCGTCGCCGTCGAGCGAGATCACCGCGGTGGGCTTGGCGGCCGCCGGCGCGGCTTTCGCAGGAGAGGCAACAGGCTGAGCGGCTCCTTGCCGGGCCAGCAGCGAGCCGACAACAAGAATCGCACAGGGCAGAGATGCAAGTCTCATGGCACGTCCCCTTCTCGATCAAAGTGGGCTCACCTTGGCGGCGGTTTGACGTACGCTAGCGGGACAAGGGTAGGCTATCGCCGGAGCGGCGCGAAGTCAATTGTCCGGCGAAACTGCGGCACGGCCCGAGTGCCCGTCCGGATCGGGCGCGATGGTGTCCCTCTGGGTCAAGCGGAAGGTCCCAAGAAGTCCGCGGCGCGAGCCTCCGATACTTCTCGCCCGCTGGTGCGTTTGGTAAGCTGGGTCGAGACGATGGTGGTAGGAGGGACTGCGTGATGAGCTGGCTTCTGTTCCTGGACGAGAGCGGGCACGACCACAAGAAGATGCCTTACGAGGTTCGCGGCGGGGTGGCCATGCACGCGGGCCAGCTCTGGCCGTTCGTCCAGGCGATGCAGCGGCTGGAACTCGAATGCTTCGGCGGGCATTACTGGAGAAGAAAACGCCGACCCACGACGAGTTCACTGCATACGGCCAGGCGTGCCTGGAGATGGCACGCGGCATCATGGAGCTACTACGGGATCACGAGGCGGTACTCTTTGCCGCAGCGATTCCCCGCAGCGTTGTGAAACCGATCACCTGCGCGGCCGACCAGTACCTTCGCAAGGACCACGTATTTCTTCTGGAACGGTTTTTCTACTTCCTTGAAGGGAAACGCGAGCACGGTCTGATCGTGATGGATGAGGTGGACAAGACGGAAGACCGGCGGTTCGTCGGGCGATTGCAGCGGTACTTCACCTACACGGGACCGGGCCGCTATCGCAGCACCTGGATTGTGCCGACCCCGTTTTTCGTCGCCTCGGAGATGACCTACCCCGTGCAGGCCGCCGATGTCTGCGTTTACTGCGTGAACTGGGGATTCCGGCGCGCCGCGATTGGCATGAATGCCCCGCGACGGGAAGAAATCGGCACGGAATTCGGCCCGTGGCTGGACCAGCTACAGTTCCACGGACAGGGCTATCGGGACGGAGTGGTCTTCGAGTCCTTTGGGATCGTGTACGTGCCCGACCCGTACACAGCAAGATGAGCGCAGAAAAAAAGAGGCAACGCCGTCGAAGCCACCGTCGTGAGTCGCTCCTAGGCCGAGCCTCCAATGCAAGTATCGGCGGCGGGAGGGGCGAAGTCAAGGGCTCCGTCGTATTGGAACCAGGAGTCGGGGGAGGCAAGCCCCCCAACATGGAGTATCGGCGTTGTTGCCGTTACTACGCACGCGGCTTGCGGCACCAGGCTCGTGGCATTATCGTGCGAAAGCTGTCTCCGCTTTGTCATCGCAGTTTCCCTCGCTCGCTCCACCCCACTTTCCACTCGGGAGGATTCAAACATGGATACAAGATCAAGCCAGACTTCGCGGCGCGAGTTCTTGAAGCGCTCCGCCACGGCCGCGGGAGTCACCCTGGCCGGCGGGCTATCCATCGCCCGCTCGGCCCACGCCGCCGGAGGCGACACGATCAAGATCGCCCTGATCGGCTGCGGCGGACGCGGCACCGGGGCCGCCGCCGATTGCCTGAACGTGAAGGATCAGATCAAGCTCGTGGCGGTGGCCGATGCCTTTGAAGACCGCGCGCGGCGCGCCGCCCAGTCGCTCAAGAAGCAGTTCGGCGAGAAGGTGGACCTTCCCGCGGACCGGGTCTTCACCGGCCTGGACGCCTACCAGAAGGCCATCGACTGCGGGGCCGACGCGGTGCTCCTGGTAGAGCCGCCGGGCTTCCGTCCCGCGCACTACAAGGCGGCGGTCGAGGCCGGCAAGCACGTCTTCATGGAGAAGCCGTGCTGCGTGGACGCCCCGGGCTTCCGCTCGCTGATGGAAACCAACAAGCTGGCGGACCAGAAGGGGCTCAAGGTCGTGGTCGGGCTGAACACCCGGCACACTTTCTCGGCCATCGAGACGGTCAAGCGGATCCGCGACGGCGCGATCGGCCCGGTGAAGTTCCTCCGCGTCTACGGCAACAACGCCGGTGTCTGGAACCGCAAGCGCGAGCGGGGCGAGACCGAGATGGAGTATCAGATCCGCGACTGGTATTACTTCGTCTGGCTCTCCGGCGACTTCAACGTCGAGCAGCACGTCCACGCCCTGGACTATGCCAACTGGGCCAACGGGGACCAGCATCCCGTCGAGGCCAACGGCATGGGCGGACGCCAGGTCCGCAAGGGCCCGGAGTTCGGCCACATCTACGACCACCACTTCGTCGAATACACCTACGCCGACGGCACCAAGCTCTTCAGCCAGTGCCGCCACATCGCCAACTGCTGGGGCGGCGGCGGCGCGAGCGTCCACGGGCTGAAAGGCCAGGCGGAAGGCTCCGGCCGGATCTCCGGCGAGAATCCCTGGACGTACGACGGCCCCAAAGTCAACGGCCACCAGCAGGAGCACGTGGACTGGATCGGCTTCATTCGGCGCAACGAGAAGCACAACGAGGGCTATTACGGCGCGACCAGCAGCTTCACGGCGGTCCTGGGCCGGATGGCAACCTACTCGGGCCAACTGGTCCGCTGGGACGACGCGGTCGCCAAGGGGCCCGACGAGATGCCTGAGCGGATCGCCTTTGACGCCAAGCCGCGGATTCTTCCCGACAAGGACGGCAGCTACGAGCACGCCGTGGCGATGCCGGGGGTCTACAAGGCTTATTGACAGGCGGCGCCGGCGGTGCAAGCATGAATGCTGCGGGGGTCACTCCAGAAACCGCGCCGCTCCTTGCAGCGTCGGCAGATCCGCGTCGAGGCGCTCCTGCACGCCGACGAAGTCCGCAAAACACTCCTCGAAGGCGCTGACCACGGCCGGGTCGAATTGCCGGCCGGACTCGTGCGCGATGATCGCCCGGGCGGCCTCGGGAGTCTCGATTTCCCGGTAGGGACGGCGCGTGGTCAGGGCGTCGTAGACGTCGGCCAGGGCCACGATCCGCGCCGGCAGGGGAATCTCCCGACCGGCCAGCCCGCTCGGATAACCGGCGCCGTCGGACCGCTCGTGGTGCCACCGCGCGATCGCGGCTGCCACGTCGAGAAAGCCGTTGCCCTCGACGCGCGAGTCGAGCTGCTCCAGGAGGATGGCGCCGATGATCGTGTGCTCTTCCATGGTCTTGCGCTCGACGGGCGTGAGCCGGCCCCGCTTCAGCAGGATGGAATCGCTGATGGCGATCTTGCCGATGTCGTGGAGCGGCACGGCCCGGTTGAGGCGCTTGAGAAACTTGACGTCGATCTGGCCGGCGTAGGGCCCTCGGCGTCCCAGTTGCGCGGCCACCAGCGACGAGTAGTAGCTCATGCGCAGCAGGCGGTCCTCGGCCTCCAGCTCGCGCGACTCGGCCAGCATCCGCAGCGTGAGGAGAGAAACGCCCTGAGTGGCAAGGAGGTGCCGCGTCCGCTCCGCCACGAGGCGTTCCAGCTCGGAAGCATAGGCTTCGACGGGCTGGTCCGTGGGCGCGAGCCTGCTGAGGGCGGCTTGCAGGCGCAGTTGGAGGTGGACCTTGGAGAGGAGGACCGAGGGCGGAAAGGGCCGGGCGAGAAAATCGTCGGCCCCCGCGTCCAACGCCGCCATTTGCTCCAGGGCGCCGGGTTGCGAGGAGATCGCGATGACTTGCGCCCGCCGCGTGCCCGGGCTCGACTTCAGGCGGCGGCACGTCTCGAAGGCGCCGGCGCCGGGAATGCTCGCTTCCACCAGCACCAGATCGGGAGCGGCCCGCTCGGGCATCTCGCACGCCTCGTCGGCGCTGCGCGCGGCCACCAACTCGTAGTGCTTGCCCAGCAGGGCCCGGGTAGATTCCACCAGTGCCCGATCTTCGCCGAGCACCAGGACTCTCTTGGACATAGGCTCACTTGCGGGGGAACGACGCCCGTCGATGTCCAGTCCGGCGGCGGGCCGAGCAATCCGCCGGCCGGTATCGGAGGGCCCACCCCAACGGGCCGTCCGACATTTTTGGTATCGGCACGGGGGACGCCGTTCATTGAAGGCGTGGCGGTTTTGCCGGATTTGACGGGATCGCGCGGCGCACGCGGGGCGGCTAAGCGGCAAGAACGCGCCGCGCAAGCGCGGCGGCTAAACGGTTAGAACGCACCGCCCTCCCTTATGGAATCTTCGTCACACCCGGAGTGGCGATCGGGTAGCGCCCGTCCGGACCGGGCTTGGTCGGCGGCTCAGCGTCCCAAGCGTACGCGCTCGGGGCAAGGGTCTGTTTGGAGTTGAGTGCCTCGTCCCACGTCATCATTTGGCCCGTGTAGTCCACCATGCGCCCGAGGATCGCCAGCATGGTGCTGCGGGCCATGTAGACGCCGTTGTTGATCGGCTTGCCGGCGCGGATCGACTGGAAGAGCGTCTCGTGCTCGGCCACGTACATGTTGTTCTCCTTGCCCTGGAACT
>CAYGZI010000063.1:0-15311 GCA_964354245.1 uncultured Planctomycetaceae bacterium | reverse complement strand
CAAGCCCGTCCGCTTCAGCCGCAAGGTCTCTCTGAAAGATGCCGAGCAAGGCAACTCGTTCATCCCGCGGCTCTGGGCGCGGATGCACCTGGACGTTCTGCTCCAGCAGGGCACGTCGCAGGGCGTGATCGACGACATCATCGCGCTGTCGGAAGAGTATAACATCATCACGCCCTACACCTCGATGCTGGTCTTGGAGAGCGACGCCGACCGCGAGCGGTTCAAGGTCAAGACCCGATTCCGCATGCGCGACGGCGAGAAGTTCTTTGCCGAGGGCCGGGCCAACGTCAACTTCGACCTGGTCCAGCAGCAGATGCGTCGCGCCGGCGCCTGGCGCATCGGAATGCGCCGCGCCGTGCTCCAGCAATTAGGCAATCTCGGTCGCGATGCAGGAGTCTTCCAGCCGTCTTATGGCCGCGAGCGATACTTGGGCCTCGAGATGCGCTACCCTGTGGGCTCCGCCGGGGTCCCATACGGCGGGATCGGGAACCGACTATCCGGGCTCTCAGAGGAGTGGCTGGACACCGGGGCCGGGAGCGGCTCGATCGCCCCCTTCGACATCAACCTCAGCCTGGTCATCAGCAACACTCAGTCGTTAGAAGGCTTCGACCTGTCGGGCGAAATGGACGCCGATTCTCCCATGGGGTCCGGCGACGCGAAGTACGCGTCACGCAAAAAGGCTGAGCCGGCGGAAGAACTCGGTGAGCAGCTTGCCCGGGAGGATGGATTGAATCGCCTTGACAAGGACCTCTTGGATGAAGGCGCGCCGCGGCCGATGGATGCGCTAGTGCCGATGGAGTCAGCCGCACCGATGGCCGCCGCTGTCCGGACCGCTCGCGTCCGATCATCGTTGTTCGACGATGCGGAAGCGTTTTTCGAGCGGGGAGACTACGTCACCGCCGGCAACAAGCCGATGTCGATGGCAGGCGATTACTACATGCGCCAGGGCCTAAGCCGCCGGGGAATCGGCGGCGGTTATGACCCAGGCGGCCAGTGGCTGCGGCAGCTCTTCCCGCAAGTGCCTGCGCCGCCCAAGAAGCCCAGAGAGCCCAAGAAGCCCTGGCCCGACGCCGCACGCGATCTGGCCCGCAGCCTCTTGCGCACCGATCAGGTCCTCGGCTTCAAGGACGGCCTCCAGATCGAACGCCAGAGCGAGTCGTTCGACGCCCGCTGGGGCGAGTTGACCAGCCGCTCCCGCACCTTGACCTTGGTCGCGCCGACACGATGGCTCATCCGCTCCGAAGCAGATGCCGCGCAGCCCAACGTCTCCTGGTGCGACGGCAAAGTCCGCGGCGTGTTCGTCACGGCCTTCCAGCTCGGCTCGCAACGTGCGTCCAAGCCGGAGGACCTTGCCATGCCGCCGGTGCAACTCAGCGGCTACGCGATGGAGCCGCTGGACCACACCTACCAGGGCTACGTGCCCGAGCTGAAGCCTCAAGACGGCAACCGGATGCTCCTCGTGCTGCGCAATCCGAGGCAGCGGGGATATGAGTCGCGCGTGCTGATCGACACCGCGCGCAAGGTCGTCCTCTCGATGGAAGGCCGCCAGGACGGCAAGGTCACTTCGACCACGCGGTTCGACGAGTTCGTGGAGGTCGGCGGGGCCTGGTATGCCGGGCGCTCGGAATCGTTCGACGACAAGGGGCGCCGCGTGAGCCTGGTCATCGAGAAGTTCCAGCCCCTCGGCGCCGGCCAGCTCGACCGGCAGTGGAAGGATCACGGACTTGTAGGGTGGGACAAGCGCAGCGCAGTCCCACCGGAGACTGACCGAAATACCGTTGGTGGGACTGCGCTGCGCTTGTCCCACCCTACAGTGCAGTTCCTCCACGCGCCGCTGCCGCGCCTGCTGGACGCCAAAAAGGCCCTCGCCGCCGGCAAGGCGACGTTCGAGGACCAGGTCGTCATGGCCCTGCACTTCGAGCGGAGCCAGCAGTGGGCCCGCGTCATGGACCACTGGCAGAAGGCAGAAGGCAGTAGGCAGAAGGCAGTAGGCAGCGGGAAGGGCGTAGGGCCGGCTGAGCCGGCCGCTACAGGGCTGCGCTGGGCCCGGTACGCCTTGCTGGGCGTCAGCCGGCGCCGCGAGGAACTCAAGACGCGGATCATGGAGGAAGCCGCCCAACTGGCCCGCACCCCTGTAGGGCGACGTTCAAAGTCGCCCTACGGTCTGAACGATCAACTCTTCCTGGCCCAGCACCTGCTGTCGCAGTCGGGCGGCGGCGAGCCCAACGAGATGCTCGCTCTCTTGGACGCGCTCAAGCCCGTAATCGAGCGCGGCCCCGCCCACCTCAAGGGAATGAAGAACTGGCAGGACAGCCGGGCGGGCTACCTGCAATCGGCCGGCCAGTGGGATCAGGCCCTCGCCCTGCGCCGGCAAAACGCCCAGCAGTATCCCCACGACTGCAACGCACAGCAGCAGTACGCCCGGGCACTGGCCGACGCGCGGGACTACGACGCCGCGTACGCCTGGATCGCGAAGGTCCTCGCTCCCGACGCCCGGTGGCTGCCTTACGAAGAGGAGTCACTGCGGAACATGGTCTGCGACTCCATGCGGCAGCAGGGGCGCTACCCGGAGTTGGTCGACTACCTGGCCGGCTGGGTGAAGCTCAGTCCCGAGAGCGAGTCGCCGTATCGGCAGTATCTTGGCGCGCTCGTGTTCGCCGACCGGCTGGAAGAGGCCGACAGCGTTGCCGCCCGCTGGCTCGCGGAGGGGCAGAAGGCCGAGAAGCTCGCGCCGGACGCGGCCGCGCGGCTCCGCGCCGCCGTCTACCATGCCCTCGGCCAAGGATATCACTTCAACCGCGACCGCATGGACCCCAAGTGGTTCAAGCCGCTGGCCGAGGCCGTGCTCTTCCTGGCCCGGCACGACGAGAACCTGTTTGCGGCCCGGCAGATCATGAACCACCATCAGTTCCGCGACAACGACGAGTGCCGCCGCGTGCGCCGGTCGATCGCCAAGATCCTTCGCGCCGAGTTTGCTAAGCTCTCCGTAGAGCAAATCGTCGCCCACGTCGAGTGGATCTCGCCCAACGACCCGGCCGTCGAGCCGGAGCTCTGGAAGCAGATCGCCGCGGGCCTGCGCGAGCGATGGTCCGCGGAGGTTGACGCGGACAAGAAGAACCAGATCGCGGGCACTCTGGTTGGCGTCCTCTCGGGCCACGCCACGCCGGCGGAACTCTTGGACTTCCTCCGCACGCAACTGGAGAAGGGGCCGCAGGACAATCGGGCCGGATACGTCGGGCAACTCTTCAACACGCTGTTGAGCCAGCCTTGGTCGGCGGAGTACGAGAACGAGGCATTCGGGCTCCTGGAACGGCTCTCCGACGCCGAGGAGCCGGCCGTTCGGCTCTGGGCCCAGATCGCCGCACTCTATCGCCTGACGGACCGCATGGTCCAGGCCCGCTTCGATGCCCGCATGAAGGCGATCGAGCATCAGGAGAAGCTCACCCGCACGGAGCTGGCCGCCAAGCGGGCGGAGAACCAGAAGGCCGCCCGCGAGGGCTTTGCCGACCGTCTGCGCGAAGAGGCCCGGAAGCGCCAGCCGCCGCTCTCCCGTTGGATGACGATCGAGCGGGTCTACTTGGACATCCTGGTGAACCGGAACCTCGACCAGGCTGAAGGCGAGTGCTGGGAACTGCTGGGAAGTGGAGAGTCGAGAGTTGAGAGTCGAGAGCCAGACTCGTCACTCTCAGTGGGGGACTCTCAGCTCTCTGCTCTCAACTCTCAACTCTCAACCCGCTGCCTGGTGACGCTCGCCAATCTGGCAGCACGCAAGACGGCCAAGCCCGCAAGCGTGGATCGGCTGGTGCAGTATCTCGACAAGGCGATTGCCGCCGACGCTGAAGACATCCGCTGGCGGCTGTTCAAGGTCCAGTTGCTAATCGCACTGGACCGGCCCAAGGACCTCCAGCAGGCGTTGGAAGATTGGATCAAGGCCAGCGACGCCGGCAACCGTTGGCGCCAAGCGCTGGCGTACCTCCTGGCCGAGCAAGGCCGGCTGGACCAGGCCATCAAGCTCTTCGAGGCCATCCGCGACGCCGACGAGCTGGGGCCCACCGATTACCGCGCCTTGGCCGACTGGTACATGGCCGTGGGCCGCAAGGACGATTACCGGCGGGCCATGATCGCGGTCTACAAGACCGTCCAGGAGTGGCAGCTCAGCAACTGGCTCTCCAACAAGCTCAACCCGTGGCGCCGCTCCGACCGGACGGCGACCAGCCAGTTGGACGAGGAGGTGCTGCTGGTTTTCGCGGCCCTCTTCGAGAAGGCAGTCAGCCCGCAAAACCACTTGCACACCCTCGCCGATGCCTATCGGTTGACCCGCGATTTCCGCCTCCTGGAGGGGCTGGCCGACGCCGTGATCGGCCACACCGCCGGCCGGGTCTATCCGTTCCTCCAAGGCATGGATCAGGTCCTCCGCGACATCCAGGACGAGGCCACCGCCGATTCGCTCGTCGAGCGGATCGCGAAGGTCAGGGTTCAGGGTTCAGGGTTCAGGGTTCAGGGCTCAGGGCTCCAGTCCCCAGCCCCTAGCCCCCAGCCCCTAGTCTCTCACCCCTTGTCCGACGTGGACCAGCGGGCCCTCGACCTGCTGGAAGTGCTCGTGGAGCGTCGCGCAGCAGAACTGAAGAACCAACCCGGTCCCCACGGCCAGCGGGCCCTGGCTGCAATGCAACGGGCCTTCAATCGCTCGTGGACGCCGGGCGAGCCCCGCCTCGTGGCCGACTTGCTAAGCGGACTCGGGACCATCGCCTACAAGCCCCTGGCCGACGAGCAGGTCCGCGAGCTGGAACTCCTGCACGGTCCATCCGCCGCCGGCTCCATCGACCGCCTGCACATCGCCCACGCGCTGGCAAGGAGCTACTGGGCGTACGGCCAGCAGGACCGGGCCATCGATCTGCTGGAGAGCAGCCTGGCCGAATACCAGGCAGCCCAAGGCGGCGTGCTCCCCGTGGCCGCCAACGGTCCGCTTGGGACCTTCGTCTCCTACCTGGAGGACCGGCGGCTCTTCGCGCGCGGCGAGAAGTATCTCCAAGAGCAGCTCAAGCACCCTGCCGGCAAGCAGCAGGTCTTCTGGCTGGTGGAGCAACTCTACGAACTCTACCGCAGGGCGATCCAGGACGACGGCGACGTTTCCTTGGGCTCCGGGCTGGCGCTCTACCGGGCCGTGGAGAAGAAGCTCTGGGCAGACCTGGACACGGGCGACGAGAACCACCGCCACGGCCTCGTCAACCGGCTCCTGGGCGTCTACCGCTCCGGCCATCAAAAGAAACTCCCGGGCGTGAGCGACGATCTCAAGGCGTTCGCCGCCAAGCGATTCCCGGAGGTGCTCAAGCATCAGACCAACAACTACCAGTCGCTCGTGCGCGAGGTGGCCAACGCGGTCTATGAGCTGGCCGGTCACCGCGACGGGCTGGCTGCGCTGATCGCCCTCGTCGAACAGGAGCCCCGCCGGCTCCAATACAGCGGCCAGGACGCCTGGAACTGGCACGGCCACACTCTCGCCGAGTGGCGCTACAAGCTCCAGAAGGACGGCGGCCGGCTAGGCGACCTGGAGGGGCGGCTCCTGAAGATCGTGCTGGCCGAGCTGCGCACGGACCTGGAAAGCCGCCGCAACCGCAACATGAGTATCTACTGGGAAGGCAACACTCACTTCTGGGCCGAGAGAAAGCAGGACTTCATCAATACCGCCGAGAAAGTCCTCGCCGAGAACAAAGGCTCCGGCGCCGCGGTCGCGTACATCACCAACCACATGTACCGAGGGTTCGGCCAACACAAACGCGCGGTGGACATCCTGCTGGACGCCAACAAGCGCGAGATCCTCGACGAGGGCGGCCAGTCGCAACTGGTCCAGTTCGCGCAAGACCAGGGCCGCTACGCTGAGACGATCCCCGTGCTGGAGCCGCTGGTCCAGCGCCGCACGGACAACGTCCAGTACCACGTCTGGCTCATCCGGGCCTACTGGGGCACCAAGCAGCAGGCCAAGATGCTCGACCAGCTCAAGAAGACCGACGCCTATTTTCATGAGAAAGGCCGCTGGCAGGAGCACGTCATGCAAGCCTTGGCCTACAGTTGCCTGCAGAACGAGATCTACGAGCAGTCGGCCGCCTACTACAAGGAGCTGATCCCGCTCCACGAGCGCACGCAGCCGAACCGCGGAATCGGCAACTGGACGCTCTCCAACTACTACTCCCAATGGGCCCGGGCGTATGCGGGCCTGGGCAAGACGGCGGAAGCGGTCGATGCCGCCTGCGGGGCGGTGGTCAGCTCGCGCCGCGATCAACGGGGCGAGGCCCTGCGCTCGCTCCACGACGTCCTCCGCGACGCCCGCGACCTCGATGCCTACGTCGTCCACCTCGACAAGGAGACGGCAGCGACCGCCCAGGACAAGCCGGTCGTGCGAAAGGCCCTGGGACAGGTGTATTTGGAGAAGAAGCAGTTCGCCAAGGCGATTACCCAGTTGAATCTCGCCGTCCAGTTGCAGCCCAACGACGCCGACACCTACAAGGCCCTCATCGACTGCTACGACAAGCAAGAGGACCGCGACGGCGCGATCCGCCAGGTCCTCCGCTCCCTGGAACTCTTGCGCCGCGACATCGAGCGCTACAAGGAGCTGGGCAATCGCCTGGAGAAGATCGGCCGCACCGAGGAGGCCGAGCGTGCCTACACCTCGATCGTAGAGGTGCTGCCCAACGAGTCGGAAGGCCAAACCATGCTCGCCGAACTCCGCCAGCAGCAGAACCGCTGGAATGACGCCATCGTCCACTGGGAGCAAGTGGCCCGGATTCGGGCCTTGGAGCCCACGGGCCTGCTCCGGCTGGCCGCCGCCCAGATCCACCAGCAGCGGTGGGACGATGCCGCCGCAACGCTCCAGAAGCTCCGCAGCCGTCCCTGGCCCGGCCGCTTCGGCAACGATCTCCAGCAAATCCGGAACCTGGAGCGGCAGGTCGAGGAGAAACGCTGAGCGATGTGGCACAGCCGCCCCCGGCTGTGTGCCACTGCTTCGGCAGAAGCAGTGCCTTCTGCACCGCCCGGTTGCACTGCTTGCCTGGCGGCAAGCAGTGGCACACCTCGGGGACAGCCGAGGGCGGCTGTCCCACATTCTGTCCCCACCAACTCCATCTTCTCTCCCCCCGAACAACCGGCCGTGCTACAATGACGGCCGCACGTCCCGAAAGATGGGGAGGATGGAGCCATGAAGCTCGCTGGCTGGCCGGTCGCGGCGATGGCGGTCGCCGTCGCCCTGTGCGGTTGTCAGAAGGCCCCGGAAGGCGCGGCGCAATCGACCCGGCAGAGGCCGCTCCAACAGGTCGCCGATTCCTCGCCGCAGTCGAAGCGGGCGCCGGAAACGATCAAGGAAGCGGCGGTCGCAGGGCTCTTCTATCCGCAAGACAAGGGCGCCTTGGCCAAGATGGTCGATGGTCTTCTGGCCGAGGTGAAGCCCGCGCAGGGCGACGGCCGCGACCATCGTTCCGATGGTGCCCGGAACCTGCGGGGCCTGGTGGTTCCCCACGCCGGATACCAGTATTCCGGCCCGATAGCCGCGGTGGGCTACAAGCAGGTCGAGGGCCGGAGCTTCTCGAAGGTCGTGGTCATGGCCCCCAGCCACACGGCGGCGTTTCAAGGGGCGTACGTGTCCGAGGTGGACGCCTACAGGACGCCGCTGGGCCTGGTACACGTGGCCAACGAAGCGGCGGAGCTTGCCAAGCGCCCGCCGTTTTCGTCCCGCTTCGAGGGCCGCGTGCGCCGGCCGCCGTGGTCGTCGCAGTCCCCGCAAAAGGCGCCGCCCGCGGGCGAAGACCGGCCCGACACCTGGGAGCACTCGCTGGAGGTGCAGTTGCCCTTCTTGCAGCGCACGCTCAAGGAGTTTACGCTCGTCCCGGTCATCTTCGGCGAGGTGAACCCCAAGGCAGCCGCCAAGGCACTCGCGGGCCTGATCGACTCCAAGACCCTCCTGGTGGCCAGCTCCGACCTGAGCCATTTCCAGCCCTACCAGACGGCCCGCAAGCTCGATACGTCCTGCACCGAGGCGATCGTCGGGCTGGACGTCGGTCGCATGGAGCGGGAGGACGCCTGCGGCAAGCTTCCCATCCTCGCCCTGATGCACATCGCCCGCCAAAGCGGCTGGAAGGCGAAGCTCCTGGACTACCGCAACAGCGGCGACACGGCGGGCGACAAGTCGCAGGTGGTGGGCTACGCGGCCATCGCCTTCTACGACGAGAAGGCCGCGCAAGCAGCCGAGGCGGCGCCCAAGGCCGTCTACTCGCCCGAGGAGCGGAAGTTCCTCCTCGACCTGGCCCGCAAGACGCTCATCGAGGCCGCGCACCGGCGCAAGCCCCCGGAGGTCGATGCGGCAGCAGTGCCGGAGAAACTGAAGCCCGAGCGCGCGTGCTTTGTGACGCTCACGATCGAGGGAAAACTGCGGGGCTGCATCGGCCACGTCTTCCCCCAGGAGTCGCTCTACCGGGCGGCGATCGACAATGCCCAGAGCGCCGCCCTGCGCGACCCGCGGTTCCGGCCGGTCGGGCCCGAGGAACTGGACCGGATCCATATTGAGATCAGCGTGCTCACGGTTCCTGCGCCGCTCAAGTACGCGTCGCCGGAAGAACTGTTGGCGAAGCTGCGGGCGGGCGTGGACGGCGTGGTGCTCCAGGTGGGCCGCGCCCAATCGACGTACCTCCCCCAGGTCTGGGAGCAAATCCCGGACAAGGAGGCGTTCATGGGCACGCTTGCCGAGAAGGCCGGACTGGCCCCCGACGTCTGGAGAGACCCTAGGGCCAAGGTGCTGGTCTACCAGGTGGAGGCGTTTGGGGAAGGCAGTAGGCAGAGGGCAGACGGCAGAGGGCAGTGAGGACCGAGAGGTGAGCGAAAAGTCGGGGATTCCGCCTTCCTCAGACCGCCTGCCGACTGCCTACTCCCTGTCCTCTGCCCTCTGCCCTCTGCCCTCTGCCTACTGCCTTCCTTTCGCCGTCGCCTTCGTCGGGCTATCCGCTTTCCTGACCCAGGTGACGCTGATGCGGGAGCTGCTCGGCGTCTTTGCGGGCAACGAGCTCGTGTTTGGGATCGTGCTGGGGGCGTGGCTGCTGTTGACGGGGATCGGCTCGTCGTTGGGCCGGCTGATCCCGCGCCTCGCTCGGCCGCTGGACGTGTTCCTGGCCGCCCAGGTCGTGCTCGCGCTCGTGCCCGTGGCCGACGTCTTTCTGCTGCGCGTGCTCCGCAACGTCGTGTTTCTGCGCGGGGCCGCGGTGGGTGTTACCGAGACGGTGCTGAGCTGCTTTGTGCTCCTGGCCCCGTATTGCCTGCTGACTGGCTTTCTGCTGACCCTGGCCACGGCGATCTTCGACCGCGGCTGCGGAGCGAACTCCGCAGCCGGCCCGCAAAGCATCGGCGACGTTTACTCCTTGGACAACGTGGGGGCGGTCGTCGGGGGCCTATTGTTCAGCTTCGTGCTGGTCGGGCGCCTGGACCATTTCCAGATCCTCTACGTCCCGGCGCTGGCCAACCTGGTGCTGGCCGGTCTGCTGGCGTGGCTGTCCCGCCGGTGGCTGCTTGCGGCCATCGCGGCCGGGGCGACGGCGGTCCTCGCGGCGCTCATCCTGTGGGGCGACTTGGACAGGGTTTCCCTTCGGATGCTGTACGCCGGGCAAGGCGACGTGGAGAGCCGCCAATCGCCCTACGGCAACCTCGTCGTCACCGGGCTGGCCGGCCAGCACAGCTTCTGGGAGAACGGCGTCCCGCTCTTCTCCACCGGCAACGTCGCCGCGGCCGAAGAGATGGTCCACTATGCCATGGCCCAGCGCCCGGAGGCCAAGCGCGTGCTCCTGGTCTCCGGCGGCGTGGCCGGCGCGGTCCAAGAGGCCCTCAAGTACCACGCGGCCGTGGACTACGTGGAACTCGATCCGCTGATCGTCCAGCTCGCCAAGGAGAAGTCGGAAGAGGTGCGCAGGAGTCTTGCCGACCCGCGGGTCGAGTTCATCCCGACCGACGGCCGGCTCTTCGTGCGCCGGACCGGCCGGCAATACGACGTGGTGCTGGTCAATCTGCCCGACCCGTCCACCTCCCAGATCAACCGCATGTACACCCGGGAGTTCTTTGCCGAGGTGAAGCAGAGGCTCGCGCCCGACGGCGTCTTGTCGTTCTCGCTCGGGGAATATGCGGACTACGTCCGGCCGGAGCTAGAGAGGCTTGTGGCCGTGGCCCGGCGCACGCTCCAGCAGGAGTTCCGCAACGTGCTGATCCTGCCGACGGATCGGCTATGCTTTCTGGCCTCGGACGGCCCTTTGACGCCCCAGATCGCGCAGAGGCTCCGGCAATACGGAATCCGGACCGAGTGGCTCGACCAGTCGCGGTTGCGGGACACGCTCTCGCCGGGCCGGATGGCCGACGTTGCCCGTCCGTCCGTCGAGACGCCTCCGCTGAATACCGACTTCAACCCGACCCTCTACTTCTACCATCTTCTGGACTGGATGAGCCGGTTCAAGGTCAGGCTGGGCATCCTGGAGGCGGCGTTGTTCGTTCTTTTCGCGGTGTTCCTGGTGCGGTTGCGGCCGGTGGGGTTGGCGGTCTTCACCACCGGATTGGCGGCCTCGGCCCTGGAGGTGGTGCTGCTCCTGGGGTTCCAGGTCCTGTTCGGATCGTTGTACCGCGGCGTGGGGCTGATTGTGGCCATGTTCATGCTCGGGCTGGGGATCGGCTCGTTCTGGATGAACCGGGTGCTCGCGCGGCGAGGCCGCAAGGACTTGGCGAAGCTGGTGTTCGCCGTGGCCGTGTTTGCCGCGTGTCTGCCGGCGGGGGAAGTGGTGCTGGGAGGGCTCCCGAGCAGGTCGGTTGCCTGCGCGGCGACCGAGGCCGCGATCTATCTCTTGACTGTGGTCCTGGCCGCCCTGGTAGGAGCCATATTCCCTCTGGCCGGGAGGATCGACTTTGAGTCGCCCGGTGCCACGGCCTCGCGGCTCTACACGGCCGACTACCTCGGGGCGGCCTTGGGGGCCCTGTTGGTCAGCACGTGGCTGATTCCGCTCATGGGGGTGACGGCCGTGTGTTTGCTCGTGGCCGGGCTTAGCGCGGCGAGCGGCGGAGTGGTCCTTGTGGCGCCGCGAAGATAGGGTGAGGCCCGGGCTGCGAGGCCGTCGGTCTTGCAGCCAAAGCTATCAGCCGTCAGCTATCGGTTATCGGGCGGTTTCAAGACCCGCGGCGTTGCGGATCTCTTCGAGCGCGGTCTCGACCTGGCGGAAAGCGTCGCACTCCGGCACCTGGGCCCCGCTGCGCAGGTCGCTCAAGAGGCCGGCCAGAAGCTCCTTTTCGAGCCACCCGGCCAGCCATGCGGCCCGCTGCTGGGCGTAGCGGGCCTGGAGCCGGCCGAAGAGCCGGGCCGCCGCCAATCCGATCCCTTCGCCCGCGCCCGAGAGCAGGGCCTCGCCGCTGCCGGCGACTCCCCCCGTAATGGCGGCCTCGCCCACCAATTGCGTCACCGTCTGGCCGGCGGCCTGGGCCGCGGCATGGCCGACCAGGTTCCCCGCCAGGTGCCAACCGCTCACCAGCAAGAGCACGGTGACTGCCGGCCGGGCGAGCGCCGCAACCTGGTCGAGCGATTGCAGGACGCGGACCACGCCGGGCCGCTCCCGCTTCCAGGCGTCCAGTTCCGCCCAGAGATACGTGCGGTAGTCTTCGTCCACCGCGGGAAGCTGCTCGTGGGCCGATTGGACTCGCTGGAGAAGCTGCTCCCGGGCCGTGCCTTTCAAGAGCGCTTCGAGCCGGGGCCGAAGGGTCTCGTTGCCCACCTGCGCCAAGCGGTCCAGCTCCGCGAGCATCTTCTGCACCGCCAGCAGAATGGCCTCCCGCTCCCGGCGGCGGAAAGCCTCCAGCAAGTCCTCCTTGCCCGAGGTCGTCCTGCCCAGGACCCAGCGCCACGACGAGGCAATGCCGTGCCCCAGCTTGCGATAAAAGCCGTGGATCGAGCGCGACCACGTGGTCCGGCCGGCATTCCACCACGCACGGATCTCCCCCACCAGCACGCGCGGCGGGAGCGACGGCCAGGAGACGCGGGCCATCTCCGCGGCGGAGAGGACGTCGCGGGCCGTGGCGAACTGGCCTGCCGCGCGCCGCACGGCGGCCAGATAGCCCGCAGCCCCTTCCCGGGCGTCCAGCACCCGGCCGAGCGCCCCGCGAAAGGTGCGGATCTTGATCTCGTCGAAGTGCAGTGCGGCCAGCTCGTCGCGCAGACTCGAAGGGCTCTCGGGCGATTGCCGGCCGTCGCGCCCCACCGGGTAGAACGGAAGGCGCAGCTCGTCGGCCGCCTCGCGGTCAAACGGGATAATGTAGACCAACTCGGGCTCGGTGCCCGTCTGGCTGCCGAAGGTCGCAAGCCACTGCGGCCAGTAGGGCCGATCGGCCTCGAGGTCCACCTGGTTGAAAAGGACGATGATCGGCTTGTCGGCCTGGACCGCGTCGCGGAAGAACTGCTTGACCGCCGCGTCGTTGTATTTCTGCTGGGTGAGGACGGCCACCAGCACGTCGGCCGCCTGTCGGATGGCCCGGGCCCGCTGCCAGTTCACCGCCACGTCGGAGTCCACGTCGGGGGCGTCCAGGAGGAGGAGCCGGGGGGGCACGCCGGCCCCCGTGCGCCAAAACAGCAGGTTCGCGGGGTCTTCGCGGAGCGGATCGTCGGCCGACTCCCACCGGACCAGTCGAAAATCCTCGAACAGCCGCGCCAGAAGCGCCGGGTCATCCAGACCGCCCGGGACCAGGCAGACCGGGTGCTTGGTGCCGGCCGCCAAAGGGCTCACGCCGCTGGCCACTTCGCCGGCCAGGTGGTTGAACAGGAGGGACTTGCCGATGTTCGTCCCCCCGACGATGCCGACGACCAGCAGGGGCTCGATGTCCAGTTGCGGGAGGAGTTTCAGTCGGAGTAGCTCGTACCAGGACTGACCCGACGGAGACGACACGCCGATCCCGGCCGCCGTGGGGCCCAACGCCGTCAGACCGCGGTCGAGCTGGCGGACACGAGAGGACCAAGCTCGGTAGTCGGGGGGCATGGGCAGTAGGCAGAGGGCAGTAGACGGCTCGTTTAGACGCGGCACTTGTGCCGCGCGTGGTTTAGTGCCGGCACTAGGGCCGCCCGTCTCTAGGAGTATACGTCAGGACCACCCGAGACGGCCATCCGACAGGCCCCCCGAACGGGGCCAGCGACCAAGGGCTCAATCCGGCCCGGCCACCACCATCGCGGCGGCTTGGCCCGTGCCGCAGTGATTCAGCAGCATCGCGATGGGCCGACCAAGCGGCATCGGCCGGCCATGCACGACGCGGATCGGGCACTCGGGGTCGGGCTGCCCGTAGTTTAGAGTAGGGGGGACGACGCCGTGCTGGAAACCGAGGATGCTGACCACCATCTCGACCACCCCGCCCGCCGCCCCGAGATTGCCGAAGAAGCTCTTGGGAGCGGTCACCGGCACGTCCCCCAATGTCGCGCGCACGGCTCGGGCCTCGATCCGGTCGTCGAGCACCGTGCCCAAGCCGTGGGCATTCACATGACCGATCTCCGACGGCTTGAGTCCCGAGCGGGCCAACGCCGAGCGCATGGCGTAGCGGATGGCATGGCCTTCAGTCGCCCGGCCGGGTTGCAGCGGCTCGAACGCGGTGGCCGAGCCGAGGATCCGGGCGAGGCATTTCGCCCCGCGGGCCTGAGCGTGCTCCCGGGCTTCGAGGACCACGGCCGCCGCCCCCTCGCCGAAGACCATCCCGTCGCGCCGGGCATCGAAGGGGCGACACGCCGCACCGGGATCGTTGCACTGCTGGGAGACCTGCCTGGAGCGGTTGCGGAGGAAGACGCTCGGGTGGATCCGCGAGCTGGCTCCGCCGGCGATCACGGCGTCGGCCTGACCCCGGCGGATCACGTCCACTGCCTCGGCCAACGCCGTCAGCCCGGAGACCTCGCCCAGAGTATGGGTGTTGTTGGGGCCGCGGGCGTCCTGAAGGATCCCGACGTGGCAGGCGGGCATGTTGGGGAGGTACTTGAGCATCCAGAGCGGGTACATGGCGGCGAGCCCCCTGGTGCCCCACGACGCGAAATCGAAGCTCCCGCCGTCCGAACACGCCCGATAGGCGTCGGTCAGCTCCGAGAGGTCCACGGCGATCAAGTCGGCCCCGAAGATGACGCCCAAACGATCGGGGTCGATCCCGGCGCCGGCGAGATTGGCCTCGGCGCAGGCCGCGTCGGCCGCGGCGACGCCCAACTGGATGTCCCGGCTCATCACCTTGAGGGCCTTGCGCTGCCGGATCATCTTGGCCGGGACAAAGTCGTTGACTTCGGCGCCGATCCAGCCCGGGAGAACGCCGTCCTGGGACCAGGGGAGCCGGCGCACGCCGCTCCGTCCCTCGACCAGCGAGTTCCAGAAGGCGGCGGTGCCGATCCCAATCGGGCTGACCACGCCGATTCCGGTAATCGCGACCTCTCGCGTCGATCCCATGCCTGAGACTCACGGGTCCAAGTCGTACAGCCGGTAGGTCTTGGTCCGCTTGGCGCCGCCTTTCTCCAGACTGCCCCGCGACAGCCCGTTGGACTCCAGCACCCAGGAGAACTCGGCTTCCTCGATCCCCCACTCGACGGCCTTGGGGACTAGGCCGTGTATCATCACCAGCCCCACGCCGAGGCGCTGGTATTCCGGGACGACGTTCGCGCTGATCACGCGGATCCGCTTGATTCCGCGCTTGTTGCGCAACAGGCGCAGGAAACCAAAAGGAAACAGGCGCCCGTCGATTTCCTTGATCCGCGGGTTGTAGTCGGGAAGCCCGAAAACCGCGCCGACGAGCTGGCCGTCGATTTCCGCGCCGAGGGCCAGCTCCGGGACGATCAGGCGGCGCAAGCCCCCGGCCATGTGCCGGACTTCGCTGTCCGACATGGGGACGAATCCCCACGTGCTTGCGAGCGAGCGGTTGTAGATCGACAGGAACGCCTCGACGTCCTCCCGGAAGCGTCTCTTGTTGACCGGCCGCAACCGGATCTTATAGTGGTCGATAATCTGCCGGGCGAGGGGGTCCAGCTTGGCGGCGACGGCCGGCAGCATGTCCACGTGGCCCCAGTAGGCGTACAGGTCCTGGGCCTTGCGGAAGCCGCAGGTCTCGATAAGGCCCGCGTAGTACGGCGGGTTGTAGGTCATCATGAAAAACGGCGCGGAATCGAAACCCTCGGTCAAGAGCCCCAGCTCGTAGTTCAGGGAGGGATTGGTCGGGCCCCGCAGACGGGAAATGTCCCGCTGGGCAAACCACTGGCGCACGGCGTCGAACAGGGCGTTGGCCGCCTCCTGATCGTCGGTACA
>CAYGZI010000062.1:0-15339 GCA_964354245.1 uncultured Planctomycetaceae bacterium | reverse complement strand
TCGGTCAAGGTGGCCGACACCCACGGGATCGTCTACACGCCGCAGGAAATCGTCGATTTTATATGCTCCAGCGTGGCCGAGGTGCTCCAGAGGGAGTTTGGCAAGGAGTTGGGGGATCCGGGCGTACAGATCCTCGACCCTTGCACCGGCACGGGCAATTTCATCGTCAACATCCTGCGCCGGATCCCCAAGAAGGACTTGCCGCGCATGTACCGGGAGCAGCTCTTTGCCAACGAGGTGATGCTGCTGCCGTACTACATTGCCGCCTTGAACATCGAACATGCCTACTACGAGCAGACGGGAGCCTATGAGCCCTTCGAGGGTCTGTGCTTCGTGGATACGCTCGATCTGGCGGAGCCGAAGCAGAACCACTTCGAGTTCATGACCCAGGCGAACACTGCCCGCGTGGAACGGCAGAAGCGGGCGCCGATCACCGTGATCCTCGGCAACCCGCCGTACAACGCCTGGCAACTCAACGAGAACGACAACAACAAGAATCGCAAGTATGCAATCATCGACCGCCGGGTGAGCGAAACCTATGCGGAGGACTCGAAGGCGAGTAACAAGAACGCCCTCTCGGATATGTACGTGAAGTTTTTCCGCTGGGCGACGGACCGGCTGAACGGACGCGACGGGATCGTGGCGTTTGTGAGCAACAACAGCTTCGTGGACCAGATCGCGTTCGACGGGATGCGCAAGCACTTGATGCACGACTTCACCCGGCTGTATCACCTCCACCTTGAAGGAAACGTGCGCCAGAATCCAACGCTGTCGGGAACCGCCTACAACGTGTTCGGCATTCAGGTTGGCGTGGGCATCACCGTTGCGGTCCAGTCACATCGGCGCCGGGGGCATCGCGTGCATTTTCACCGCGTGGAGAAGACGCTTCGCCGGCACCACAAGCTCGCATGGCTCGCCCAACACGCGGACGTGAAAGGCGTCAAGTGGCAGACGCTCAGCGCTGATGATCGGCACACCTGGCTCACTCCACAGCACAGCCATGAATTCGCCGCGTTTCTCCCCGTCGGAACGAAAGAGGCCAAGTCGGCAAACTCAGGGCACCCGACCGAGACTGTCTTCTCCACCTACTCCGGCGGAGTTAAGACAAACCGGGATGAAGTGGTCTACGACTTCAGCGCAAGCGTCCTGTCGGAACGAGTGAACGAGTTCATCGACGCCTACAACGCCGAAGTGGACCGGCACAAGCGCAAGAGTGCAGATGTCCGCATCGACGATTTCGTCCGCTACGACCGGATCAAGTGGAGCGAGTCTCTCAAAGCCAACGTCCGTCGTCACCGTTATGCCGAGATGGACGAAACCCGCGTCCGCGTGTCCTTATACCGCCCCTTCACCAAACGCTTCCTCTATTTCGACGGACTGCTCGTCGAAAGACGGTATAGACTCCCTGAGGTCTTCCCGACTGCCGCGAGCGAGCAAGAGAATCTCGTAGTGTGTGTTCCAGCGATCGGAAACAGGAAGCCGTTTGGCACACTTGTCACAAACGCGATCCCGGGCCTCGACTTGGCGTTCGAAAAAGTGCAGTGCCTTCCCTTCTGCGTTTACAGCGAGGACGGCACCAATCGCCGCGAGAATGTCACCGACTGGGCCCTGGCGCACTTCCGCCAGCACTACCGCAACAAGAAGATCACCAAGTGGGACATCTTCTACTACATCTACGGCCTGCTTCACCACCCCGGATACCGGGAGCGCTACGCGGAGAACCTGAAGCGCGACCTGCCACGTATCCCTCTGGCCCCGGACTTCCGGGCCTTTTCGACGGCGGGCAAGGAACTGGCGCGCCTCCACATGGATTACGAGAAACTGGAGCCGTGGCCGCTGGAGTGGATCGAATCGCCCGACGTGCCGCTCTCGTACCGCGTCGGAGACAATATGCGCCTCACCAAGGACAAGAGGTCCGTCAAGGTGAACGACTCGCTCTCGCTGGCCGGCATCCCGCCCGAGGTCTTCAAGTACCGCCTCGGCAACCGCTCCGCGCTGGAATGGGTCATCGACCAGTACCGTGTGACCGAAGACGAACGGAGCGGCATCCGCTCCGATCCCAACCGCCCCGACGACCCCGAGTATATAGTCCGCCTCGTCGGGCAAGTCGTCCGTGTAAGCCTTGATACGGTGAAGATCGTCAAGGCCCTGCCCGAGGATTTCGGCGGGGGAGGGAGAACCGCAGATGAACGCGGATGAACGCAGATGCAAGTGAAATGGATGCGCTCGGAAGCGGGAGCTTCGGGACGGGTGGACGAATCTCAGAACTATCGCTGGAGGCACGGATGGCGGTGATCGGAATCGCTGGACTACCTGGAAGCGGCAAGAGCGCGCTGATGCGGGAACTCCAGAAGCAGGGATACAGCCGGTACGACGACATTAACAAGAACTGGGCGGACAATCTCCGGAGGGCTCGTGACGAGGCCCGACTCGGCAAGAATCTGGCGATCTCTGACATAATGTTCTGCCATCAGTCTTTCAGAGAGAAACTCGATAAGGAACTGGGTCTGCCGGCGCAATGGATCTTCTTCGAAAACGACGCATGGCAGTGTGCGAAGAACTGCCTTTGGCGATTCATGTTTGAGAAGCCGGACAGACCGTTGGTGCGAGGCCGGCCTCTCCCGGCTGTTGACTGCCCGGCGGGCAAAACCGGCCCTATAGCTCACCCCCTCACCCCCCTTCTCACCTTCTCGCCCTCCGCTCCCCCACCGATGTTGCCGCGATGCCTCGCATAGGGTAGGATACTGGTATGGAATCAATCGCTCGCGATGTCAAAAGCCTTGAGTCGGATCAACGTCGCCTCTACGAGTCGGTGGTCGGTCATGCCCTCCATGAGAACCAGCGGGTCATCATCCGCGTGGTCGAACTTGGGGCCGAGTCTGACCAGGCAACCCGCCGAGCGGCGTTGAGCCGGGCCGTGGAGATTGCGCGCCAAGGTCGCGAAGCGGCGAAGGCGCAAGACATCACGGCCGAGGAGGCCGGCGCCGCGATCGACGAAGCGATTCGCGAAGCCCGCCGCTTGAAACCCTCGAAACACTGATGCGTGCTGTCCTCGACACCAATATCCTGGCGCGGGCGGCCGCTTCACCCTCGGGCCCTGCGGGAGAATTGTTCGAGCGGATCTCGGCGGACCATGTGTTGCTCGTCTCATCGGAATTGCTTGATGAGCTTTCCGATGTGCTCGGGTATGACTGGGTGCGTCGTGTCAACCAACGCAGTGACCTCGACATTGAGGAGTTCGTCGGGAGCGTCGAAGGCGGTGCGGTCTTGGTCCCGTTGCCGAATCCCGTGCCGCGAGTGGTGCCCGGCGACCCGGATGATGATCTCGTCGTCGCCACAGCCGTCGCGGGAAAAGCCGATGTAATCTGCACACTCGACGGCCACTTCTATCAGGCCGAGGTCCGCGAGTACTGCCGCGAGCGGATGATCGAGATTATGGCCGATGCTGAACTCCTCGCGCGGCTGCGAAAGATGGAGCAGGAAGTATCTTTCAGAGATTTGTCGCCATGAACTCGGCGACCCGAAGCGAGGCATTGGCCGTATTGGCGGAGGTCTGCGACCTGTCCCCCGACGTGAGGCTAGGCCAGTTGCTCGCCCATTTGGGCTTCCTGGGCGAGGACCAAACCGGGCGGTCCCTTTGGGACATCGACGACGAGCAACTGCTGGCAGTCCTCTACCAGCACCGGGCCGAGCTGGCTGGGCGACAACCAGACTCGCCGGACCAGACATTGAAGCCGACCGGGGCCGGCCTCAGTGCGAATACATAGGCGGGGCTTGAAACGCGGACGCAGCAGAGCCTGGAACCGGCGGCCTATCCCGGCGGCCAGCCAAACCGGCGCCCGGCCAGCATGTGGATGTGGAGGTGCATGACCTCTTGGCCGGCGTCCGGCCCGCTGTTGGTCACGACGCGGTATCCGCCGGTCAGACCCATTTGAGCGGCGATCTTGGCCATGGCCGCAAACAGATGGCCCACGGGCCCTTCGTCTTCGGCGGCCACGTCGGCGGCCGAGCGGATTTCCTTCTTCGGGATGACGATCAAGTGGACGGGCGCCGCCGGATGGATGTCGCGGAAGGCCAGGCAGAACTCGTCCTCATAGACGACGTCCGCCGGAATCTCGCGATCGACGATCCGCTTGAAGACCGTTTTCTCAGACATGGTCCTGCCCGGACGTCTGGCTTATCGTCTGCGGCCGGGTCCGGGTAGGGCGGGACGGCTTGGACACGGACCATTCCTTGGTGAGCGTCTCGAAGACCTCGGGCGACTCGTAGCGGATCACGTCGGCTCCTTCGGGGATCGGTCCGATCAGGCCGCGGAACACGGGCAGCCCGCGCAATTGCAGGTCCGTGCTGCAATCGTCCACGCCGATCTGCAGGTGGCGCCGCAGGAGATCCTCCGCGGAGTCGTAGTCGCGGATGCGGATCTGGCCGTCGGCCCCGCGGGTCACAACCCGGAAGGTGCTCTTTTTCATGCCGCCGTCCTCGAATCGTTTCATCGTGGAGTCGCCAAAGATGCCGCGCCGTCGAGCGGTTGGGGTTTCTAACGCGTTTATCGGCGGAGCGGCGGTCCGCAGCGAAGGGCATTCGCCGGGCGCCACACAGCGGTGCCATCTGAAAGAACCGGCATCCCAGGCGCCGTAGCCAACTTCGTTACCACACTCTGTCGGCCGGTGCGCGAGGCCGGGCCTCTCGGGGGGCCTTTGCGCGGCCAGGGCCGATTCTGCGGGCTGTCGGGGGCGGCGGACGCCGATTGTGCGGGCGGCGAGCGGCGTAGGAGTTGCGCGGGGGGGCGCGCTACAACTTGCCTGTTCCCGATATCGGCGGGTTTCCGGGAGCGTTTGCGCAGGACGCGCTCGAGGCCGGGACGGCCGCGTCTTGTCAGCTTCTCTACGTGCCCAAGAGGCCGCCGTTTTGCCAAAAGGTAACGGGGGAGTATTCACCCCTATTGCGATTTTGCAGCACCGGCGACGCGTCTGTTGGACTTGCGTGGGCAAGAGGCTCGGAATCGTCGAGAAACCTCACCCCGCGGTGCAAAGCTTGGGTTAGACTAGCGTGGACCTATCTGCCCCATTCCACGGCGGACGGCAGCCGGAGGCCCGCACGAGGCGGGAAAACGTGGATTGCTGCCGGGCGCGCTGGGGGCAACGATTGTTCCGTCCGTGCCGCCGGGCGCCCGGCCCGGCGCGGACCCCGACGTGCAACGCCGGGCTCCGTTGCGAAGCGTGACCTAGGTTTGTGTGGAAGGTGCTCCGTTGCGGCGCAGCGGATGCCGATCGACCTTGGACCGGTCAACCTCAAGAGAAGAAACGCCGATGGGCTTCCTCAAGAGATTCTTCCGCAACGTCTTCCGCGACGGGACCGTCCCGGTCGGCACCAGCAGCTTCGAGGAACTCAGCGAAGAGGAGCTGGAAGCCCACTTGGGGGTCGCGCGGTACGGCGATTTCACGCTGACCGAGGCCGTGCGTCCCTCCTACGATCTCCGGGTCGTGCCGTGCCAGGGCTACCGGCACGACGCGTACCGGGACGAGGAGCACCGCTCCACCGTGCCGGTGCTCATGGGGGCCGTCTCCAGGGAGAGCCTGTTCGAGGTCTTCATGGATCTGCTCGATCCGCTGGGCACCGTCGTGGACGTGGTCCTGGAGACCAGCCACAACCGCAGCCGGCGCGGCCACACGGACCTCTACCGCGAGCACATCGATCTGCCCGTGCTCAAGAGCATCCTCTTGGAGTACGAGGACCTGCTGGCCAACGACGGCTGTGCGGGCATCGCCGTCTTGAATCCGGGCATCCCGCAAGAGGTGCAGTTCGACGAGCACAAGCTGTTGATCGTCTATGGCAGCCAATTGCGGGACTACGAGGCCGCGTTCGAGCAGCGGAGCGTGGGCCTGGACGAGCAGATGAAGTTCATCACCGAGGCCGAGCACGTCCATTCCTCCAGCGACCACTACGCCCGGCAATTCGAGGAGCTTCAGACGCGGCTGGGGATGGAATGCGGGTTTGCGTAATCCGCGGGCCGAACGGAGAAGGCGGGGCTTGCGCTCGGGCTCGCTGGGGCTCTCGCCCATCCGCTTCGATTTCGTCTTAGATCGCCTCTTGGTTGTCGAAATCGCAGGCCCTTACGGCGCCTCGGGCGGAACCAGAGGCTTGAGCTGCGCGACCAGCGGCGGGATATCCTCCTGGACGGTTTGCCAGACCGTGGCCAGGTGAATGCGGAAATACTCGTGGATCAGGCGGTTGCGCATCCCAGCGATCGATTCCCAAGGAATCTGCGGGTGTGCCTTGCGGGTCTCATCCGAGACAAGCCGCGCAGCCTCGCCGAGGATCTCGATCGCCTTGAAGACCGCATACTGGTGGAAATCGCATTTCTCAATTCTCACTTTGCACTGCTTGCCCGCATTCACCCCGCCACCCCTTCTCCGCTCCAGAGCCATAGCGGCCCCGGCCCGCGGCGGCTATAATCTCGGATTCTCGTTTGGCCAAACTGCAAACCTACTGGGAGGAGCGACGCATGGGCGGTGGAAGCGGGAGTCCGGCCAAGCCGGTCAAGAACCTGGGATGGACGGTCACTCTGGCGGGGTTGGGCATCAACCTGGCCTTGGGAATCCTCTACTCGTGGAGCGTCATCAGCAAGGCCGTGCCGGAAGACTGGAACTGGAGCGAGGCCGACAAGTCGTTGCCCTATTCGATCGCGTGCCTCGTGTTCAGCGTGATGATGGTTCCCGCAGGGCGCGTTCAGGACCGGATCGGGCCGCGATGGGTGGCCAGTGCGGGCGGAATTCTTGTCGGGATTGGGATGATTCTGGCCTTCGCCTCGGATTCATCGCACCTGGGGTACTTGATCGGGTTTGGCGTGCTGGCCGGGGCGGGGATCGGCTGCGGCTATGCCTCGGCCACGCCCCCCGCGGTCAAGTGGTTTCCGGCCGCACGGACGGGCATGATCGCCGGGCTTGTGGTCGCCGGGTTCGGGTTGTCGCCCGTCTACGCAGCGCCGCTGACGCACTGGCTGATTGCCGCGTGCGGGATTCCCACGACGATGCTGATCCTGGGAATCGCATTCTTGATCGTCGTGGTCGGCCTGGCCCAGCTCCTGGCGCCGCCGCCCAAGGGGTTCGTCCCGGCGGGTTCCCTTCCCAAAGCGGCTTCCGCCCAGAGTGCCAAGAAAGAGGACTTCAGCCCCAAGGAGGCGCTCGGCACCAGGCAGTTCTACCTCCTGTGGTTCCTGTACGTCTGCGGGGCAGGGGCGGGACTGATGATCATCGCCAAGCTGGCCAAGATCGGCGACGTGCAGACCGGCATCAAAAACGGATTTCTGCTCGTGGCGGCGTGTGCCGTGGGCAACGGCGCAGGGCGGATCCTTGCCGGCACGCTCTCCGACAAGCTCGGCCGCCAGCAGACCCTCCGCGGGTGCTTTGCGTTCCAGGCCGTGCTGATGGTGGTGCTGTCGCTGGCGACCGCCGACAACGCCCTGGGGTCGCTCCCCGTCATGATGCTCATCTCCGCGCTGATCGGGGCCAACTACGGGGCCAATCTCTCGATCTTCCCCTCCGTCACCAAGGACTACTACGGCCTGAAGAACTTCGGCGTCAACTACGGCCTGGTGTTCACGGCGTGGGGGATCGGCGGGTTCGTGCTCCCGCTGTTGGCCGGCGAGATCTTCGACAGCTTCAATGCCTTCACCTACGCGTATTACATTGCCTCGGCCCTGCTCGTCCTGGCCGCGGGCGTGAGCTTCGCGCTCAAGCCTCCGGCAGCCCACCGCGCCGCGGAATAGAAGCCGGGTCGCCGAAGCAAAGCGCAGCGACGCCCCACGTTCGGCCCGCTCACGGCGAGGCTTGGCCCCGTTCGGCTAGGCGATCCAAGAAACTCTGGAACATCCGGTCGCCGGGCAGCCTCGGTTGCGGCTCCCGGCCGTGCGCCGCCGCCCAGTCCGCCAGCAGCACCAGCGGCAGCCAGCACACCTCGCCGCTGCCCTCCCCGTCGCCGAAGCAAAACAGAACCTGCGTCGGCTTCGCATAGAGCGGGACCTTCTCGATGCCGCTCGCCTCGGGCTCTTGGCAGCGGGCCGCGGGCGAGGTGACCAGGTACTCCCGGCACGAGAGGGGCCGATCCGGATGGATGCTGCACGACTCGTCCTCCAGGAAAGGACAGGCGACCTGGGCCCTGAAATAGTCCCGCGCAAGCCGGCCCTTCTCGTCAACGTCGGTGAGCTGGGACGCGACCCGAAGCCGATCCACCAGCCCCTGGGCCTCCAGGGCCGCAAAGGCTTCGCGGAATCTCTCGACGACGCGACTCCGGCGGTCTTGCGGCAGGCCCGCGACCAGTTCGGCCAGGTAACGGGCCTCGGTCGGGCTGATCGGCACCAGTTGCCGGCAGCAGGCCCCGCAGCCGGCCCGGCACGAAACCGTCTTGCCCTCCCGCCGGACCGCCTCGATGGCGGCCTCCACCAGGGCGTCGTCCAGCGATTGGAGCACCGGCAGCAGGTCCGCGGGCCGGATCGGTGCGGTCGGCACGCTGACCTTGGCCAGGAGCTCGCCCTCGCCGACTTTCAGCCGCAGGTTGAATTCCGTGCGGTGAAGTCGATCGTCGCCAGACATGGTTGACCTCCGGGAGGCTTACGCCCGGCCGCGCGATCAAAACGCCAGCAAGGCGACCCCGGCCACGGCAAGGGCTGCGCCCCCGGCAGCCCGCAGACTCACCTTCTCGCGATAGACCAGGACCGCGAACGGGAGGATCAGCACCGGCATGGTGCTGACGATCGTCGCCGTCACGCCCGCGTGCGAGTACCGCAGCGCGACCATGCACAGGGCGACCCCCAGGAACGGCCCGACCAGCGAGCCAAAGACCACGATGGTCATGGCCTGGGCGTGAGCCGCCCCGACGGCAATCGCCTTCCACCGGCGCACCAGCGTGATCACGGCCAGATAACCGACCATCGCGCCGAGCACGCGGATGAAGGTGGCGGCGAAGGGGTCGTAGTCGGAATCCCTCATGACCTGTCGCGACAGCACCGTCCCCACGGCCCCCGCCACCGCGGCCAGCAGGGCCAGCCAGAGTCCCCGCCGGCGCGTCTCGGCCGGCTGGGCTTGGGCCCCGTCGGCGCGCCGCTCCAGCACCACCCAGGCGACCCCGGCCACGGTGACCGTCATCGCCAGCCATTGCTGGCCGGGCAAAGGCTCGTCGAGCCAGAGCCAGGAGAGGATCGCCGTGATCGGCGGCGTGAAAGACTGGACCAGCAGGCTCAATCGCGGCCCGATGAGCAAAAACGCCTTGAACAGGCACAAGTCCGACAGGAAGAAGCCGCTGAAGCCCGAAAGCCCAAGGACCCACCAGGCCTGGGGCGTGGCGTCGGTCGGCAGCCACATTCCCCGCGCGAGCAGCCCGTAGACCGCCAGGAAAACGCAGGTGATCGCCAGGCGGAGGAAGCTGACAACCAGGGCCCCGACCTTCCGGCCCGCCGAGGTCCAGGCCAAGGTCGAGAGGGTCCAGAGAAAGGCGGTTCCCGCCGCCGCGAGCTGGCCGAGGCGGTTAGGGTCCATGAGGTGCTGGTATCGGCGATCTCGCGGGGCTGGAAAACCGCATTCATCTATGGTAGCTTCAAGCACGGCCGGTCGCCACCGGGACACGAGGCCGGAAAAGGTGACAGGCACCTTTTGCCTGAAAGGCCCGCGACCAACCTTCGGTCGGTGCCCGGCTTCGCACAAAAAATGCCTGTCACCTCTTCCCACCCTACAACTCTGTGAAGGAGCCGAACCGATGAGATCCTGCCGACTTGCCTGCGCACTGCTTCTTGCTCTGCTGCTTGCGCCCGCATCGCCGCTTGCCGCTGCGGAATTGCCCCGGCTGGTGGTGCCGGACGGTCTGGGCGTAAACATCCACTTCACCGACCCGCGCCCGGGGGAGATGGAGATGCTCGCGGCGGCCGGATTGCGTTGGGTCCGCATGGATTTCGCCTGGAACGGCACGGAGCGGGAGAAGGGCAAGTACGACTTCGCGGCCTACGACCGCCTCATGGCCGCCCTGGAGAAGCACAAGATCCGGGCCCTCTTGATCCTGGATTACTCGAACCGGCACTACGACAACGGCCTCTCGCCGGCCAGCGACGAGGGGCGCAAGGCATTCGCCCAATGGGCCGCGGCGGCAGCCGAGCAGTTCCGCGGGCGGGGCATCCTCTGGGAGATGTACAACGAGCCGAACATCAAGCAGTTCTGGCGGCCCAAGCCCGACGTGAATCAGTACACCAAGCTGGCCCTGGAGGTGGGCAAGGCCCTGCGCGAGGCGACGCCGGACGAGATGTACATCGGGCCAGCCACCTCGACGATCGACTTTCCCTTCCTGGAAGGATGCTTCAAGGCAGGGTTACTGGACTATTGGTGCGCGGTCTCGGTCCACCCCTATCGCCAGAAGGCCCCGGAGACGGTCGCGTCCGAATACGCCCGGCTGCGCCAGATGATCGACAAGTATGCCCCGCAGGGCAAGAAGGTCCCGATCCTCTCGGGCGAATGGGGCTATTCGTCGGCCTGGAAGAGCTACGACGAGGCCAAGCAGGGCAGGATGCTCCCGCGCCAATGGCTGGTAAACCTGGCCAACGAGGTGCCGCTCTCGATCTGGTACGACTGGCACGACGACGGCCAGAACCCCAAAGACGCAGAGCACCATTTCGGCACCGTGCTCAATCCGTATCATGAGGGCCGCGACCCGGTCTACGACCCCAAGCCGGCGTACAAGGCCGCCAAGACGTTTACGACGCTGCTGGACGGATTCACTTTCAAGGAGCGCCTGCCGGCGGGCAGCAGCGAGGACTACGTGATGGTGTTTACCAAGGGCGCCGCTCGGCGCCTGGTGGCCTGGACCACTTCGGCGTCGCCCCACAAGGTGACAATCCCCGTCGGCCCGGGCCGGTTCAAGGTCATTGGCCACACGGGCGAGGGGCTCCCGCCGGTTTCCACCGAGGGCAACAAGCTCTCGCTCACGCTGAGCGACGCGCCGCAGTACTTGGTGCCGGAGGAATAAGCTATCGGCCTTCAGCTATCAGCCGTCAGCACGTTGTGACACTGCTTGCCTGCGCGCAGTGCGGGAGCCGTAGGGAGGAACCCCAGTCCAACCGGAATGCGAATGAGTGGTTAAGCTGCACGCCCGGAATGGTCCAGAGGCGATAGCGCTTTTGACTGGTCGCTTCGTGAAGGCAATGCCAATGCTTGCGAATGGCTCCGCTTCGTATCAATGGCTAGCGATCGCCTCCGTCTTGATTGTCGTCTTCGCACTCTTCATTTGGATCGGCGCGTGGATTGGGGCACGCTGCGGATCGAGTGTTTTTCGGTTTCTTCGCCGGGTGTGGGTTGAGGTGCTGTTCGTCGCCTCGGCCTATGCGGTGTGGCACTTCATGCCGGTGTTTCCGCGGGCCACCTTGCCCGGGCAATCGTTGGTCCTCGGGTTCTCCGAAGATAGCTCGATTGTGGCAACGGAAGACCTGTACGGAACCCCGCATTTCTGGGATGTGGCTTCGGGAGAGGAAGTGTCATTTCGCTCATCATCCCCCCTTGGCCCCCCATCCCCCGTTGACAAGCCCCCTGCCTTCGATTCCCCGTCCTTTTCGCCGGACGGGAAGTACTGCGTGACCGGGGAATTCCGACGCGCAGTCGGCGTCTGGGACGTGGCAGAAGGCGAACAGTCGGCCTTGCTGAACGATGTACCCAGCCTAGTAAATCGAGGCAACTCCACATACGTTGATCGGTTCAGTTTCCAGAGTCTAGACCCGGTTTTCTTATCGGACGGACGGACTCTGGCCTACCCGTCTAATGGCGTCGTCACTCTATGGGATCTGCCCACACGGCGAGTCCGATGTGTCCTGAGAGACGAGAGGAAGAACTTCGGTTCCGGCCGCGGTTGTTTTGCCGTTTCACCAAACGGCGAGATCGTCGCAACATCGTCAGTGCCGTGGGCTCCCTCTTGGGGTATCGGGTCTAGCAGCGTAGCCCTCTGGAATGTGGAGACGGGGCAGAGGCTGGCGACCTTGCCACTCTCCCAACCGGATTTCGCCATTATCTCGGTGGCCTTCTCGCCAGACGGCAATTGGCTGGTGTGTGGCAGTGTCCGGGCTTACGGGGAAGAGGAGGCAGGCGCTAAGAGGATGACGTTCTTTGATGTGGCAAAGCGATCGGAGATCTGCACTGTGAATGCGGAAGCTCGCTCGATCAAGTTCAACACCGCTTCTGCAACCATGATAACGAACCGCTCGACGTTGTGGGACATATCGACTTTGCCCCCCAAACTGCTTTGCGAAGGTCTACGCGTCGCAGTCTCCCCTGATGGCAGCTTGGTGGCTACCGTAAAGGTGCCGTACCGCCACGAAGAGGAGCGGTACGACGAGGATACTCTCGAGATCCGCAGATTGCCTTCACTTGAAGAAATACGGACGATTCGGATCCCCGGATTACGGTCCGAACGCTTTCTCCCCGACAATCGGACGCTGCTGCTGGGAACGGCTTCCGACTGGTTCCCTCCTTTCGCACATTGGCTGTGGCGATCCCGACATACCCTGACTCTCCGCGACGCAATGACGGGCTGGCCTCGGGGCACCATCGTAGCCTCGGGGAAGTACCTGTCCGCCGATGGCCAGATCGCTCTTGCGGCAGTCGCACCGGATGGGAAGACGGTCGCTGCGTACAAGCGAGGTCTCAAGCTTTGGGATTGCCCGTTCCGGAGACCGCTTCTCCGGATCCTCGCCCTCTGGTCCGCGCTCGTGGTAGGATACGTCTTCGTTCGCCGCCGGGTCGCATTGCGTTTGCTGAGGAGGGACGCGGGCCGTATCAAGTACCGCACTGGCCAAAAAGAAGGGAGCGAGTACCAGTGAGACTGCCGCATGTGGATCTGGCCGTCGTGGAGCAGGCGAAAATCTGCGACTACCTGCTCAATCCGGCGCACCGTTACGGCGCAGGCAAAGCGAGATTCTTCGCCCAGTTCGGTTTCCGGGCCGAGGCGTGGGAGGAGTTGGCCCTTGCCCTCCGAGAGCATGGCCGACAAAATGAAGTCGGCAGGGTCAGGCAAACCGGCTTCGGCCCGCGCTATGAGGTGGAGGGGGAGTTGACGGCCCCCGACGGCCGCCGCCCGCGCGTCTGCACGGTCTGGCAAGTGGACGAAGGCCAAACGGCACCGCGGCTGATCACCGCGTATCCTTTGGAGGCAAACCAGTGATTCAGGAACATGACTGCATTGTCTTGACCCAGGATATGCCCGAGGAGGGCTTGCGGGCGGGCGACGTCGGCACCGTGGTTCACATCCACGGGGAGGCCGCGGGATATGAGGTCGAATTCATGACGCTGACGGGACGGACCGTGGCCGTCGCCACCGTATTGCCGTCGCAATTGCGTCCGGTCAGTCCACGCGATCTGACCCACGTGCGCGAACTGGCCGCCCGGTAGGCCCCGCCGCGAGCGCCGGTCGCGGCTTTATGAGGAGAACGACATGAGTAGAACGACTGACCGTCGCCGGTTCGTGGGTGGGCTTGCGCTCGGGGGGCTATTGGCCGCGCCGATTCCCGAGACCCGCGCGGCCCAGGGTGCCGGGAAGGGCAAAGCGGTCGCGCGGGAAGTCCGCCTGGAGCATTTGCGGCCTCGCCAAATTGACGAGGCCATGAAAGCCTGCCCCACGCTCTTCCAACCGCTGGGCACCATCGAGTGGCACGGCCTGCACAACATTGTCGGACTGGATGCCGTCAAGGCCCACCTGCTTTGCACGCGCGCGGCCCAGCGCGGCGGCGGGCTCGTGGCCCCGCCCTTGTTCGGCGGCGTCGGCGGCCTGGACGAGCCGCACACCTTCGTCATGGAGCCCGAGAACGACATCTTCTCCGTGCTCGTGCGAGGGTGGCTGGAGAAGCTCTGCCGCGAGGCCGTGCGCCAGGGCTTCAAGGCGATCATCGTGCTGACCGGCCACTACGGGGCCGCGCAGCAGATGGTCGTGCGCGAGGCGGCCGTGCGTATGAGCCGGGCCCTGGCCGTGCCGGTCCTCGGGACGCCCGAGTACTGGCTGGCCCTGGACGTGGGCTATGGCGGCGATCACGCGGCCTGGGGCGAGACTTCGCTGATGCTCTATCTGTATCCTGAAAGCGTCGATCTCGCGCAGCTCGGCGACGCTCCCCACAAGGGCGTGGGCGGACGCGACCCGAAAAAGTTCGCCACGCGGGCCGACGGCCAAAAGCTGGCCGAAACGATCGTCGGCCGGCTGGCCAATCTCGCCCAGCAGATGCCGGCGTGGGATGCGGCCACGCGCCAGCGCTTCATCGACGCCGAGGCCGCGCTGGTCAATCGCCAGATCGGGCTGGCCGGCCGGGAGAAGACCGCCTGGGCGGGCTGGCGCAATATGGGCAAGGGCGTGCTCCGCGAGTACGGCCGCCTCCTGGTCGAGCGGCGGTTTGAGGATATCATTGCGCAAGTGGATAAGCTGTAGTCGGAGGGGAAGGGAGGTAGGAGACAGAAGACAGGAGACAGAAGACCGGAGATCGGAAGTGGGAGACGGGAGGCGCAGTCCAGCGTGTTGGTCCACTGGCCTCTAACTTCTGTCTCCTGTCTCCTATCTCCTGTCTTCTACCTCCTGACTCCCTCCCTGAGAAAAAGGTACCCATTATGACCGATTCGCACCGACGCATCCCCCGACGCACGTTTCTGACGACCGCCGGGTCGCTGGCCGCCGCGGGCGCGGCCCTCGGCGTTCCGCAAGTGATTCCTTCTACGTCGCTGGCCGCACCAGGCAAGGCGGGGGCCAACGAGCGGATCCTCGTTGGCCACGTCGGCATGGGCGGCCGGGCCACAGGGCTCTACCGCGAGCTCGCCCCCCTGCGCAAACAGGGCCTCACCGAGAGCGTCGCCGTTTGCGACGTGGATGAGAATCGCCTGGCGAAGGCCGCCAACACGGTCGGCCCCCAGGCCGCCGCCTACCGCGACTACCGCTACCTCCTCCAGCGCAAGGACATCGACGCGGTGGTCATCGGCACGCCCGACCACTGGCACGCCGTCCAGTTCGTCCACGCCGCCGAGTGCGGCAAGCACATCTATTGCGAGAAGCCGGCCTGCTGCACCATCGAAGAGGGCAAGGCCATGGTCGCCGCCGCCGAGAAGGCCAAGATCGCCTCGCAGATCGGCTCGCAAGGCCGCTCGCAGCCCGAGGCCTATCTGGCCCATCGCTACCTGGCCAACGGCGTGATCGGACGCGTCAGCCGCGTCGATTGCTGGCACTATGCCAGCCCGAGCGACACCAGCAAGACCCCCGATAGCGACCCGCCGCCCGAGCTGGACTGGGACCTGTGGCTCGGGCCGCTCCGCTGGCGCCCGTACAACAAGAGGTATCTGC